>DATJKV010000148.1:0-2315 GCA_035491155.1 Magnetospirillum sp.
GCCACCGAGGCCGAGCCCCCCATCGCGAAGCCACGCAGGTCGTTGAGGTCGCGCAGCGCCTGCCCCGCCGCCCCGGCATCGCCGTTGAGCGAGCGGGTCAGCGCGGCACGCAGAGTGGCGATGTCCAGGCACCTGGTCAGCCGGTCGCCGATGACCAGGAATACCGAGCCGCGGATGAACTCCAGCACCGCGTACAGCGCCATGCCGGCCACGCACAGCACGCTGAGCACGGACAGGGTATCCATGTTGCGGCTGAGCAGCACCCGGTCGTAAAGCTGCATGTCGTAGAGCGGCACGCTCAGCGACGCGATGTTGACGAACAGGCTGAGGCCGGCGGCGAAGGCGAAGGCGCACCCAAGCTCGCGCAGTGTGGTCCGCAACGGGCTCATCACGCTGCTCCCAATGCCCGTGCGGTAGCGGGAGCCTCCAGCCGCGCCATTACCCGATCGGGTGCATCGAATGCCTCCACCATTCCATCGTTCAGCAACAGCAGCTTGTTGGCCTCGGCCACCACCGACGGCCGATGGCTGACCACCAGCACGGTGGCGCCGGCCTCGCGGGCGGCCACCATGGCGGCCATCAGCGCAGTCTCGCCGTCCTCGTCCAGGCTGGCATTGGGCTCGTCCAGCACGAGCACCGCCGGATCGCCAAACAGGGCGCGCGCCAGCCCGATGCGCTGGCGTTGGCCGCCCGACAGGGTGTAGCCCAACTCGGATACTGGCGTGTGATAACCGTGCGGCAGCGCCGCGATGAGATCGTGCACCCCGGCCTTGCGGGCGGCGGCGACGATTTGCTCAATGGGGGAATCGGACAGGCGGGCGATATTCTCCGCCACCGTGCCTTCCACCAGCGCCACCCGTTGGGGCAGAAAACCCACATGGCGGGCGAAATCCTCGCGTTCCCACAGCCAGGTGCTGGTTCCGTCGAGATAGACGCCGCCGGAAGACGGCTCGGCAATGCCCAGCATCAGGCGCAGCAGGGTCGACTTGCCGGCGGCCGAGCGGCCGACGATGCCCACCATTTCGCCGGCATCGATGGTGAAGGAGACGCCGCGCAGCACCGGCCGGTCGGCCCCCCGGGGCAGATAGGCCAAGCGGTCGACCACCAGGCGCCCCGCGGGGCGCGGCATGGCGCGGCTGTGGCGCCTGACCGCGGGCTCGGCCAGTGCGGCCCGCACGCGGCCCAAGGCGGCCCGGGCGGAACTCAGCGACCGCCAGCTGGCCACCACCCGCTCAAAGGGCAGCAGCAACCGCGCCACCAGCAGGTTGCCGGCCAACATGGAGCCGGCATTGACCTCGCCCTTCAGGCACATCAGCAGGCCCAGCGCCACCATGCCGCCGGTAACCAGGTAACGGAACGCCTTGGTCGAGGCGGTGATCGTCTTGCAGCGGCGCAGCCCTTGATGGCTCAGCTCCAGCATGACCGCCTGTGATCGCCGCCACCGCCGCGCCACCGCCGGAAACATGCCCATGGCCTCGACCGGCTCGGGATTGCGCACCACGGCGGCCACCTGGGCCAGGGTACGGATCGTCGCCTCGTTGGCTTCGTGCAGCTTGCCGTGGGCGAGCAACTCGCTGGCCAGGCTGGAGCCCATGATCACCAGCGCGCAGACCAAGCCGTAGGCCCCATAGGCCCAGTGCATGAGGAACAGCGCCCCCAGGAACAACGGCGTCCACGCCATGTCCAGCAGCACGCCGAGCGAGGGGCCGGAGATGAAGCCGCGCAATTCGTTCAGATCGCGGACCGGCTGGTCCGCCGGCCCGCCGCGCGTGCCGCTCGACGATGCCAACAGGGTGGGCAGCGCCAGCCGTCGCAACATGCGGGCGGCGGCGGCCTGGTACAATGCCGAGCGCAGATATTCCAGGATGAAATGGGTTGCCATCACGATCAGCAACCCGGCGGTCAATGCCACCAGGGTGCGGAAATTGCGGGTGTTGAGCACCCGCATGTAGAGCTCCATGTTGTAGATGGAGACAAGGATGACACTCACGTTGCAGACGGAGCTGACGAGAAAGACAACGCCCAGCAGCGGGGCTGCCCGTTTCAGAGCGGTCCTGACCACTTGGCTCTTTTCACTCGCCATACCCCTACCGTCTCCCTGTCCAAGGCAGGTCACGGTAGCGGCGAGCGCGCCGAAAGTGGGTGGGCAAAGATATGACAAACCCTGAGAGGCGCTTCGCGGCGCGCCACTCTTTAACGGCCGCCGCACCCGTCCATGATTGCCCGGCAAGCATTAATAGATTTGGGCGACCGACATCCTGCGGGGGCCTGGTGGAGGAAATTCGCCTGGTGCCGAGCGAACAGGGATACGAGCT
>DATJKV010000149.1:0-12008 GCA_035491155.1 Magnetospirillum sp.
GTCGAACAGCATGGGTTCCAGGCGGACATGGTCATGGAACCATTCCAGATGGACGAGGGAAGCGGCCGCGCAGCACACGTGCAGGTGCAGAGAGGGCGCCGTATGGGCCGACAGCGGGCGGTGAAAGGCTTCGGCCAGGGCCGCCGCGCGCATGAACCCCGTCGGGCCGCCGCAGCGCGTAGCATCGGCCTGCAGCACATCGACCGCACCCGCTTCCAGCATGGCGCGGAAATAGGACGGATCATGCCCGTACTCACCCGCCGCCACCGGCATGGGCAGCTGGCCGCGGATGAAGGCGAGGCCGCCCAAGTCGTCCGACGACACCGGTTCCTCGAACCATTGGACGCCCAGATCGGCGAACTTCCGCCCCAGTTGGCAGGCCTGCTTGACCGAATAGGCGCCATTGGCATCGACGAAGACGTCCACCCCCTCGCCCACCGCGTGGGCAACGTCGGCCACCCGGGCCACGTCGTCCTCGGGGCGAGTGCCCACCTTCATCTTGACCATGCGGATGCCCGCCTGCGCCCAGCGCGCCGCCTGCTGCGCCAGCCTTTGCTTGTCGTAACTGGTGAAACCGCCGGAACCGTAAAGGGCCACCGAATCCCGGACGGCCCCCAGCAGATCCACCAGCGCGACGCCGAACAACCGGGCCTTGAGGTCCCAGAGGGCGCCATCGACCGCCGACCGCGCGCAATTGGCAATTCCGGAACGGCCGAGATTGCGGATGGCCTGGTCCATGCGCAGCCAGGCGGCCCCGATGGCGAAGGCATCCTGTCCGACGACGAGGGGCTTCAGAACCGTGTCCGCCACCTGGGCAGCGGCGGCATGGGAGTACGTGTAGCCAAGCCCCTCCTGCCCTTCCGCCCGCAGGCGCACCACCACCGCCGTAGTGTTCTCCCAGCAGGCGGTGCCGTCCGATTCGGGGGCATCCGTCGGCACCTGGTAGGCCCGCACGTCCATGCCGTCGATGCGAGGCATCCTCAGGCTCCGCCGGACATGAGGATAGGATCGGCCATGGGAACCTCCACGTATGGATGGTTCTCAAACCGGCGGCAGCAAAGGCCGGTTCCCCCCTCCGCCGCATGCGCCCCAGGCTAAGGCGAGAGTTTTACCGGTGGCTGCGGAACCTCAACTTCCATTCGCCGGTGCCTCGCCCCCGGCCAGACGAAGGAAGAAGCACACCCAATCGCCCGTTGCCGTGGCGTTGTCCTCGGCCGCTTTGCGCCGGGCCTTTCGGACCTCGTTCTTTGTCCAAATGCAGGCCGAACCGCCTCGCCGCCATGAGCCGGGGTCATGGTCGGCGATCCCCAGGGCGTATTCACGGCTGTAAAGGTAGTTGTCGAACCGGGCGGTGCCGATGACGTCCACGATCCTCAGCCCGCAGGTTTGCGCGAGGCGCTGCATCCCCTCGGGGGTCGGAATTGCGAAGTGACGCGGAGCGTGCAGCCCCCACCAGTCGCCGCCATAACGGCAGAATTCCGGGGAGGCGGCGTTGGGCAGGTGCACCACCACCGTTCCGCGCGGGGCCAGCACGCGGCTGGCGGCGGTCAGCGCGGCAGCCGGCGAGGCCATGTGCTCCAGGCTATGGTTGAACAGCACGAAATCGAACAGGCCAAGAATATCCTCGATCCCGCCCTGCTGGACAAAGCGGCGCCGCTCCGGGCTCAGGCGGCCAAGGTCAATGAAGGGATCGACGCCGAACGCCTTGGCGAAACCGAGCCGCCGGAGATTGGCGGGGAAGTCGCCGTTGCCGCAGCCCACATCAAGAATGCGGGCCCTCCGCCACGGTCGCGCATGCAGGAACGCCTGCAGGTTCGGCGACACGAACGGCCACGTCCAGGCGGGCGGATTGCGGGTGGCGGCCTTCGGAACCCCGCTGAGGAAAAAACGGACCAATGGGGCGACGGCTCGGAGCGAAGCAGTCTTGAGGGATGGAGCCGCGACCGCATCCTCTTCCAGGCTGTAATAACCAGCGTAATAACTGGCGATGTCGGCCGGCACCTCGCCGATATGGATGCTGCCGCACTCTGCGCAGACGTCGTAGGCGAACTGCTCGAACGTCGCCTGCGACATTTCCTTGGCAAGGACCCGGTCGGCGATGCTACCGCTTCGACAGAATGGGCAAGCCTTCATCACACGCCTCCTTCGCGCAGGCGGAGCAGGTTGTCCCGATAGACTTCCAATTGGCGCCATGTTGCCGGCAGGCTGAGCACCGCCAGCAAGCCCACCCCTGCCCACGCGCCCCAGAGAGGCGCGAACAGGGTAACGGCGAAACCGCAGGCCCAGGCGAGCGCAAGGCCCACGGGCACGGTTCCGAGAACCCGCTGGGTCCTTTCGTGAGCCACGCCATAGGCGGCGATGCCGATGATTTCCGCCAGGCCATAGCCTTGAAGGCCAAAGTGCGGCACCAGCAGCCACACGGCCCCGGCAAACAGCAGCACGTGAATGGAATGGTAGAGGGTGACGGTCCAGTTCCGCCCGAGGACGTAAAGGGCCGAGGCCTGAAGGTTGAACATGGCATTGAACAGGAAGCCCACCGCCACGTATGGGTAGATCGCCAGCACGTCCGTCCAGTCGGGGCCGAAAGCCAGCCCGACCACCGCCGGCCCGACCACCCCGAAGGCCGCCAGCGCGGCTCCAACGGCCAGCACCTGCAGCCGGATCCCCTGGCCCAGCGCCCGCGCCAGTTCCGCCGGCTCGTCACGCAGGCGGGCCAGCAGCGGCAGATAGATGCGCCAGGTGACGATGCGGACGAAGCCCAAGGCGGTGACCAGACGCGAGGCCACGCCCACCACGGCCGCCGCCTGGGTCCCCAGCACGGGCGCGACGACCAAGGGCGTGACCAGCAGCCGCAGATACCACACCCAATGAGAGACGGAATAGGTGAAGCCGTAGCCCAGCATCAGGCGGGCCCGCTTGCGGTCGAAACCCGGCTTCGGTACGCCCCGGCAGGCGCTGGCTACGGCGATGCCCAGGGCCAGGTGCTGGGTCCAGACACCCAAGACCGGCGCCTCCGCCCCCAGCCCTGCCAACGCGCCGCCAATGGAGCCCGCATAGAGGCTTGCCTGACTGACCAACTCGCAGGCGGCGACACGACGATAGCGCATCTCCCGCTCCAGCCGCGCCAGGGGCACCAGGATAACCAGTTGGAGCGGCAGGCTGGGCGACATGGTGGCGAGCAGCCGCCCCAGCCCGGGGATGTTCAGGAGCCGCTCCGCCAGGGTGCTCGAAAGCACCCCGGCTAGGCCGGCGACAGTGCCGATGGCGAGCATCAGCGTAACGGCGGTGCTCCAATCGGCACCGTCGATGTCTACGCTGCGGACAAGATAGACGTTCACTCCCCATTGTCCGACCAGGAAGGCGGCGTTGGTCAGCCCGAAAGCGGTGACGAAGAGGCCGTAATTCTCGGGCCCCAGCAGACGGGTGACCACCAGCAGCCCGCCCAGCGAGATGAGCATGCCACCCACTTGGCGCAACGCGATGAACACTCCGCCCCGCAAGGCGAGCATCTTGAGGGCGTCCTTGGGATGGGCGGTCATCCGTTCAAACCACCGTATGGACTTTCTGGCTGACGGGGCGTGGGACCGCTTCCCGGTGGAAGAGGTCCTTCACATGCCGGGCGAGACGCACCGCCATGGCCGTGATGGTGAAGGTGGGGCTGGCATGGCTGCAGGTCGGGAAGGTGGCGGCCGAGGCGATGAACAGGTTCTCGACGCCGAACACCTTGCAATCGCGATCGACCACGCCCTGCGCCGGGTGCGCCGCCATGCGGGTGGTGCCGATATGGTGGCCGCCGATGGCTTCCACGCTGGCGCGTAGACGCTCGTCGTCGAACTCCAGTTCGCCCAGCCCCGATGTCCGCAGGCGCTGCTGCATCAGGCGGTAGCAGCCGACGAGACTGTCGCGGTCCTGGTCCGAGACGCGCCAGTCGACCTTGAGCCGGCGGCGCCCGAACGGATCGGTGTCGGGCATCAGCGTCACCCGGCTGTCGGGATTGGGCGCTTGCTCCGCGTAGTAGTCCAGGTGGAAGGCGTTGTCGCGGTTCGGCAACGTCACGTAGGGAATTCTGCGGTAGACGAACTTGCGGCGGGGGAACCAGTTGGCGGCAAACCACAGCACGCCGGGGAAGTCGAACAGCACGTTGCGCAGATGGCGGCGCAGTTGCGCCGCGTCGGGAATGGCGAGTTCGCCGTTGATGCCGCACGAGGCCAAGCGGCGCGCGTATTCCTTCTTCAGGAAATGCCGGCTGAGGTACATGGCCGACAGGATGCCGCTGCGGTGATCGGGGTCGGGGATGGCCGGATGCTCGTAACGGGCGGCGAAATTCATCAGACCGTGACGGCGCTGCGCCCGTTCGCTGATGGACAGCCGGCGGCGGACATAAACGCCGTCGCGGTCGTGGGCATAGGCGTGGGTCACCCCGGTCACCTCGGGCTTCAGCCGCACCACGCCGGCCTTGCCCTGGAGGTGACACATATAGAAGCGTCCCACCAGGTCGTTGCCGTTACCCACCCCGGCGGTCATCACGTCGTCCGACAGCAGCAACAGGCGCGCGGTTTCCAGTCCGCCTGCCGCCAGCACGTAGGCACGCGCCCGGATCGTGAAGGTGCGGCCGGGCCGCGACGCCATGTGCAGGCAGTCCACCACCTCGCCGTTGTCCGTCAGGCCGATACGCAGGCAGTTGGCGTTCAACACCACCCGGATTGTGGTCGAACCCGCCAGATCGTCGTGGTAGCGCGCGCCGAAATTCACCGGGCTGAAACGGTCGAGCCGGTGGTCGCTCAGGTCCTCGTCCCGCAGGCCAGGCACCAGCCCGCCGCCGGGATTATGGAAGGCCTGCTCGGCATGCCAGGCCGGGCGCCCCAGGTCCAGGTACGCCGACGCCATGCGGTAGTGGCGCTCCACCTCATCGCTGGAGATGGGCCAGCCGCTGTGCGGCACCCACGGGCGCGCCGCGAAGTCGATGGGGTCGAAGGGAGCGCAGCGCCCGCCCCATAGGGTGGTGGTTCCGCCCAGCGCGCGGGCACGGTAAAGGTCGGCGGGAGGGTGGCGTGGGTCGCAGACCTCGCCGCCGAACACGGCCGTGGGGTCGGCATCGGCGCGCTTTCCTCCGGCTTCGGCGAGAATGACCGAGTAGCCTGAATTCCGCATCTCCAGCGCCAGCGTCACGCCAGCGGCACCGCTGCCGATGATGCATAGGTCGGCTCTGAGGGTCTTGTCCTGGGGCAACTCGCAGGCGTCGATGAACATCGCGGCTCTCCTGAATGCCCAAACGCAACTTCAAGGATATATTCGCGCTGCAATATGCCCCTATTGAGCAAAAGGCGATGACACAGCCTCTCCCGTGAAGTCAAATTCAAATTGAATTAGCTCAGAGGGTCGATAAACATCCAAATGAGGAATCAATAATAATTCAAATTCATAATCACGATATGGTGGTTGCAAAATCTATTGGAGCGGACGTTATTGACATTCATATTCGCCGCGACTTACGCAACTTTCTAGGTGCGAGGCCACGCGAAAGGTGAAGAATGCCAACATTTACTCATGAACCAACGCAAACTACGCGCTCGATCCTGCTCACCGGAGCATCGGGAGGCATTGGCGCCGCATTGGCCGCAGCCTACGCCGCGCCGGGTGTCATGCTGCACCTTGGAGGCCTGGACGCCCGTCGGCTCGAGGCGGTGGCCGATCGCTGCCGCTCGTTGGGGGCCTCGGTTGCGACCCGCCGGCAGGACGTCGCGGATAAGAACGGCATGGCGGATTGGGTTGCCGGGGCGGATGCGGAATCCGACGGCCTCGACCTGGTAATCGCCAATGCGGGAATTTACCTGCCCGCCGACGAGGTGGGCGAAGCCACCGCCGCGGACATCCGCCGGGAATTCGAGATCAACGCGCTGGGAGTGCTCAACACCGTCCTGCCCGCCATCGAGGCCATGCGCCGCCGGCGACACGGCCACCTGGCGCTGATGAGTTCGTTGTCCAGCTTCCGCGGCATGGGTTTGATGCCAGCCTACTGCGCCAGCAAGGCTGCCGTGCGAGTGTGGGGCGAGGGTCTTCGGGACCAGCTCGCGCCCCACAACGTGCGTGTGACAATTATATGTCCCGGCCACGTGGCGACGCCCATATGCAACATGCGTGGACGTGGTGTGCTGACGCCCGACCACGCCGCCCGCCTTATTCGGGCTGGTATCGACGCCAACCGCCCGCGAATCGCCTTTCCGACGCTGCTCTATGCATATCTGCTGCTATCCTCGGCACTGCCGCCCAACATCATCGAGTTGGTGCGCCGCTTGAAGCGTCGCCGAGGCGACCGGCATGAAACCCGCGCGGGCGCGGACGGATTGGCGTGAAGGGAGGCGCCCATGAACCCCCGCATCTCGGTGGTGATTTCATCCCACCAAGGCGAGCGCGACATATCCCATGCACTGTTGTCGGTGCTCGATCAGACCTACGGTGAATTTGAAATCATCGTAGTGGATGACGGCAGCACTGATGGCACCGCCCGAATCGTCGAGGCCCATGCGTTGGTCGATCCCCGCGTCCGCCTGCTGACGTTACCGCACAATCGGGGACCTAGCGTGGGTCGCAACGCGGGCTTGGAGCAGTGCCGCGGCCAATGGGTCGCGCTGCTGGATGCCGATGACGCCTATGCCCCTCGGCGCCTGGAAGCTCTTCTTGAGTGGGCCGAGAGCACGGGGGCGGATATGGTATCGGACTCGCTGTACCTGGTTTCCTATCCAGACATGGTTCCCATGGGAACGGCACCACGGCCGCCCATTAGACCGCCGGGCAGATTCATTGGCGTCGAGGATTACCTTTACGGCAATGACTTCTCGTCAGGCTCGCTTTCTTATGGCTATCTCAAGCCAATGATCCGCCGTGATTTTCTTCGCTCACACGGCATTTGGTTCCGCGACAACCTCCGGCTTTGCGAAGACTTCCACTTTTACCTTGATTGCCTGTTCGCCGGGGCGAAGTGGTGGCTGCTGCCAGACGCTCACTACTACTATGCCGTGCGACGAAGCTCGCTATCGCGGAAGGGCTCTCCCGATGCTATTGGAGCCGCGGCCATGCACAGCGCCTTCGAGCTGACGGCTGCCGGACTTCCGAATGTCGCCCGTTATCTGCTCAAACGGCGCCACAACAATATTGAGCGCACCATTGCCTACCTGCGCGCCCGCAAACATGCCAAGCGGATGAACCTCGTCGGAGCGTTCCGCGAGTTGGCGCGAAGGCCCGACCTTGTCGCGATGGTCCGAGGCTTCATGAGCAGGATCATGCCACGGAGAATATAGGCGCCGGTGGCGAGGCCCTTTCGTTTGGGCTAGCCCATTAGCGCCGCCCCGCCGTCCGACCGGGGACGCCCCATATCCCCGTTATGACCCGGATACCCACCTGGGCGTGGCTGGTGCTTATGCTGCCCTGCGCCTGTACCTCTTATTCGTCCGAGCCCGTGACTGAGGCCCCCCTAACCGAGGCCTACGTGTACGGAGGATCGGCGGGGCCGTATTACTACGGCGAGGCCTATCCTTATTGGGAAGAACGGCGGATCTTCGTGGCGCCGCGTCATCCGCCGCCACCGTCCCCTCCCACAGCCCCCCGCCATCGGCGGCGCGGCCGGCTCCGCACCAACCCCCACCCGCCGAGCAACAGGCCATGCGGCCCCCGGAACACCCTGCCCCGCCGGTACAAAGCTTCCGCTTCGGCCCCGGCAATGGGGCGATCATGGTTCCCCGCTCCAATGCCGGGCCGGGCGAGCCAGCCAACCGACCGGCGGTAAGCGGCAGCGTGCCGGTGCCCCACGCCACACCGGCGCAGCCATCGCAACAGACCGCGCAGCAGCCGAACAAATAGGTCAGCGGCGGATCTGCCCGGCGCGCAGGATGTCGTCGACGGAAGGAAAGGCGCGCCGCGCCGCCTCGGGCAGCGGCAGCCAGTCGGGATGGGGAGCGGGCGGGGAGCCGGGCCGGCCGACCACGATGCGGCCGACCATGCCGGCGATCTCGTGGGGCTGGCAGAAATAGTCGTACACGCCCTCGACGGCCAGGGTGGCGGCGAAGCTGGCACCCGGCAGCAGATAGCCAGAATCCCAGGGCTGCGCGCCATTGGGGATGCGCAAGGCATGGCGGCCATTGGCCGGGTGATACGCGGTGGCGGTGTGGGTGTTGGCTTGCTCGGTGCCATTGATCCAGCGCACCACCGTACCTGGCGGCATCCACAGGCCCACCGGATCGAACCACACCTCGCTGCCGTCCGGGCTGCTCATGGTGCGGATGACGGCTTCGGCCGCGGCGGCACGGCACGGCAACGCCAAGCCGGCCGCCATGGTCAAACCGCCCGCCAGCAGGCCCCGGCGGGTGCAGCGGATCATTTCAACGCGGCAGCTTCCGAGGCCGGCACATGCCACAGCACCACGTGGTAATGCGGCTTCTCCACCCCCGGATGTCCCGGATTAAAGACCAGGTCCACATGGTCGACCTTGTGGCCCGACGTCTTCAGGTCGTCGAACTTCTTGTGGGCGTTTATGTCCTCAATGGGGATCATGTAGATGGTGCTGACCAGCTTGCCCGACCGGTCATAGGCGAGGAACGGCCCGGCCGGCAGGGTCTTGGGGTCCACATACAGCGTTCCCATGCCGGGCAGGAAGTCGGGCAGCGCCACCAGCTTGGATACCGCCTGATAGGGTGCCGGCGGCGGCGATTTGTCCAGATCAGCGGCAGCAGCAGGAACAGCGGCAGCGGATAACAGGGCCAAGGCAAAGAGGGACGAAGCACGCATGGCAATCCTCCTTGGGTTCAGACGGAGATAATGCGGGCGAGGACGGCGGCGACGATGCGGTTGCAACGTTCGCCGTCGAACGTGAAGACATCGGGCATGGCGTCGCGCATGACCTCGCCCAGGCTGCGACGCAAGTGCAAACGGGCGCGGCGAAAGCGGGTCTTGATGGTCTCCTCGGGAATGTCGAGCGCCTCGGCGGTTTCCCGTACCGACAATTGCTCCACGGCCCGCAGCACGAAGACGCTGCGGAAGTTGGGGGGCAGTTGGTCGATGGCATGTTCCAGCAGCAGGCGCATCTCGGCACGGGCGGCCAGTTCCTCCGGGCCGACCGTGTCCGACGCCGAAGACTGCCCCAGGGCCTGGGACAGTTCGGTCTCGGCCACGTCGGCCAGGCTGGCGAGGTTGCGCCGCTGCCGCAGGCGACCGCGCGCTTCATTCAAGGCGATGGTGGTGAGCCAGGTGGTGAAGCTGCTGCGGCCGGCGAAGGATTTCAGGTTGGCGAAGGCGCGGATGTAGGTTTCCTGCACCGCATCCTCGGCCTCGGCGTCGTCGCCCAGCAGGGCCCGCACCAGACGGAACAGGCGCCGGTTATGCCGACGCATCAGCGCCTCGCACGCGGCCGGATCGGCATTGCGCGCGAGGGGGACCAGGGATTCGTCGCTTGGCAGTATCGTCATGGGAGAATCCTCTCGCTCATGACGATTAGATGGGGAGTCGAGGAAAAAGGTTCCCGCCGGCGGCTCAGCCCACCAGCCGCTGCTCCGAACCCTCGTCCACCCCGCGCGAAACGCCCATTTGTTCCAGCGCCCGGCGCATGGCGGTCACCGAGGGAATGACCACGTGGCGGCGCGAGAAGTGGACCAGGTTTTCCGCCTCAAGGCCGCGGATGCAGCGGCACAGGCTTTCCGGCGTCATCCCGGCCAGCGCCGCCATGTCGATGCGGCTCAACGGCGGCGCTACCACCATGGTGGGGCCATCGCACAGGGTACAGAAATCCCGCGACAGCTGGGCCAGCAGGATCAGCAGGCGGTCGCGCACCGACAGGGTCGTGACCTGCAGCATGCGCTCGCGCCGGTCGGTGAGTTCGCGCGCCAGGCGGGCGATGAGCAGGCGTTCCAGCGGCCGGCTGGATTCGACGGTGGACACCGGGATGCGCCAGACCATGGATTCCAACGAGCATTGCGCCGCGATGGCATGGGTGCCGCCCCCGATGAAGGCGCGAAAACCCATGATGCCGCCACGGCCCGCCAGGTCGATGGCCACCAGCTCGCCGCAGATGTCGGGGCGGCGGAACACCACGGCGCCGCTTTCCACCACCAGGATATGGCTGACCGCGTCGCCCAACTGGAACAGCCAGGAGTTCTTGGCCGCCGGCAGGCATTCCATAGGCGCGCCGCCGGCCTGCGCCTGGCGAAGGAAGGCCAGCAGGCCTTCGGCGTCATCCGCCTGCCCCCTGGCCGACAGCCCGTATCCGGCGGGTCTCGCCGCGGTCATGGTCCCCTCCGCGCTCGCAAAGAACGTCCGATGATGAACCCACGAAGTCGCCCAAAACTTGACCTCGGTTAAGTTCCGGGCCCCGCCGATATTAATAGTTTTCTTCTTGAAACGCACGCGCGGCGCTAAACTAGAGACTCTTTTTCCAGCGGACTGGCGATCGTGGCTTTCGCTTGGCAGCATGAGCTTGAGATTGGCGCCACCGTCGTCGACGCCGACCATCGCGCCCTGGCCGAGCTGCTGGCCCGCGCCCAGGATGTCTATGCCAAGGGCGATGCCCGCGCCGCGGTAAAGCTGCTTCGCCTGTTCCTGGCCAAGTTCACCCGCCATTTCGAGGACGAGACCGGCTTCCTGGGGCGCCGGGGCTGCGGCGACATGGCCGCGCGGCGCTCGGAATACTGGACGGCGCACGCCATTTTCTCGGCCCACTCGCTGGAGGCCGACGACGTCGAGATCATCGGCCAGATGATCGCCTTTGCCGAGGCCTGGCTGATCGACCACATCGTCCGCCAGGATACCCCACAGCGCGCCCACTTCCTTGACGGCCGCACCGAATCGCGCCACTCGGGGTGGCGCCTCGGCTTCGACGTCATCAAGCTGCGCTGGCGCATCGCGCTGCTGGCGCTGGTGCCGCTGGTGGTGCTGGCGGGGGTGGCCGTCGCCACCTTCACCGTGCTCAACGAAACGCTGGATTCCATGCGCCGGCTGAGCGCCATGAACCGGCTGAATGACGAGATCAGCGCCGTCGTCCACGAGCTCCAGCGCGAACGCAGCCTGTGCACTATGTTCCTTGGCGACCGTCGGCTGGGTCCCGGCCTGCTGGACGAGCAGTTCGCCCGCACCAATGCCGCCGTCGTCGGCTTCCATCTGGCGGCCAAGGACCTGGATAACGACATCCGCCTGGGCGAGGCCCAGGAACGGCTGCGCAGCGCCCACGCCTCGCTGGACCTGATCGCCGAGGTGCGCCACGACCTGCTGACCGGCAGCTACAACGCCATCGAGACCATGGATTCTTATGGCCTCGCCATCGAGGATCTGACGGCGGTGGTGCCCGAGGTGATGCGGTCCATCCTGCCGTCCGACTTCACCAAGCTGACGCTGGCGCAGTCGTACCTGATCCAGGCCAAGGAGCGCGCGGGCCGGGAGCGCGCCGCGGGCATCAACGCCCTATCCGGCGGCGCCCCTGACCGCACGCTGAAGCCGGTGCACCTGCTGGCGTCCGAGCAGGAGGCCTTGGCCGAGGGCTTCATGGCGTTGGCGCCGATCGACCTGGCCAACGCCTTCGCCGCCGCCGACCGCGAGGCGCACGAGCCGCTGAACGCCATGCGCCGCGCGTTGGAGACCGAGGACTCGGTCACCCTGTCGGTGCAGGAATGGTACGACGTCACCAGTGCCCGCATCGACGCCATGCGCGCGGTGGAGGTGGAACTGACCCGGCGGCTCAACACCGCCGTCGCCAAGCTGGGTGAGAAGACCCAGGAGCGGGTGCTGTTCTTCGGCGGCGGCCTGGCGGTGATGGTGCTGGTGTCGCTGGCCATGGTGGGCGGGCTGGCTTGGACGGTGCTGCCCCAATTGGGCCGCCTGGGCGAGGCCATCCGCCAATTGGCGGGCGGCACCCGCCTGGTGACCATCCCCGGCCTGGCCGCCCGCGACGAGTTGGGCGACATCGCCCGTACGCTGCAGCAATTGAAAGAGCGGCTGGTGCACGGCGATCTTCTAGAAGCGCGCCGGCT
>DATJKV010000150.1:0-10143 GCA_035491155.1 Magnetospirillum sp.
CCGGGCATGACGGCTTTTGGGACATCTGAACAGAGACATGAAACAATCAAACGTCCGTGTTCGTCCGTGGCCGCGAAGCGGTGTCCGCGTCCGTCCATGTTACCCAAAGTCCCTGCTGCTAGACTCGAACCCATCAGGAACTCGCCCCCTGCATCTGCGCGAACAGCTCCAGCGTCTTGGCCGCCTCCTCCGGGTCCACCTTCGACAGGGCATAGCCGACATGGACGATGACGTAATCGCCCACCGCCACGTCCGCCACCAGCGCCAGCGAGATGGTCTTGGTGACGCCGCCAAGCTCCACCTTGGCCTGGTCGTCGGGCAGGATTTCGGTGACCAGCGAGGGCAGGGCAAGGCACATAAATCAGTTCTCCACCTGGGCGGCGATCCACGCCTGCCCCAAAGACAATCCGGGGTCGCCCGGCGACGCCTTGAGCGCGGTCAAGGGCCTGAGGCCCAGCGCCTCCAGGGTCGGGACCAGGCCGGCGACCAGCACCTTGTTGAAGAAGCAGCCGCCGCCCAGGGTGATGGTCCGGCAGCCGGTGGTTTCCGCCGCCCAGGCGCACCATTGGGCGAAGGCGGCGACAAGTGTGCCGTGGAACAGGTTGGCACCATCGGCGGCGTCGCCGCAAGTGGCGAGCCGCGCCAGCAGCGGCGCGAAGTCGAGCACGCCATCAGCCAGAGCCCAGCCGCCCTCCATGGCCTCGGGCCGGGTGACCAGCGCTTCCAGCGCCATGGGGGCCTGGCCCTCGAATCGGGCGATGGGGTGGATGCCCAACAGGCCGCAGGCGGCGTCGAACAGCCGGCCGGCCGAGGAGGTCGGCGGGGCGTTCAGCCCCTTGTCCAGCACCATGGAAAGCCGCTCGGCGGCGGGGATATCGGCCCAGCGGGCGGCGATCTCGGGCCCGCGTCCCAGCTTGTGAAGAACGGCGGCGGCCATGCGCCACGGCTCGCGCGCCGCAATGTCGCCGCCGGGCTGGGCCAGCAAGGCTAGATGGCCGAGGCGGCGATAGGAGGCGCCCTCGCAATACAGCAGCTCGCCGCCCCAGCTTTCGTTGCCGGGACCAAGGCCGAAGCCATCCAGCGACAGGCCGATCACCGGCGCGTCGTGTCTGTGTTCTGCGGCCACGGCGGCGGCGTGGGCGTGGTGGTGCTGCACCGGCAGCTGGGGAATGTCCAGGCTTTGGGCGAAGCGGGTGGAGTGGAAATTGGGATGCAGATCATAGGCGACCCGCACCGGCGTCACCGCCAACTCGGCCACCATGGTCTCCACCGACGCCTCGAAGGCGGCAATGGCCTCGGGCGTGCCCAAATCGCCATGCACCGGCGACAGGTAGGCGGTATCGCCCTTGGTCACGCAGATGGTGTTCTTGAGGAACCCTCCCACGGCCAGCACCGGCGGCACCGGGCGGGGAAGGGGGATGGTGGTGGCGATGGCGGTCATGGCCGCACCTCCAGCCCCTCTCCCGCTCGCGGGAGAGGGATAAGGCGTCGACGGTAATTCATCCCAAACTCTCCCGCGCCGCCTTCAACTTGGCCTCCAGCGCGTTGATGCGGTCGGTGACGGCGCGGCGGCGGCCTTCCGAAATCCATGCCAGCCATTCGTCCATGCCCTCGCCCGAGCGGGCGGAAACCTTCAGCACCACCATGTCCGGGTTGACCTTGCGGGCGTTGGCGATGCAGGCCTCGACGTCGAAATCCAGGTGCGGCAGCAAATCCACCTTGTTCAGGATCATCATGCCGGCGGCGGCGAACATGTCGGGGTATTTCAGCGGCTTGTCCTCGCCCTCGGTGACCGAAAGGATGGCCACCTTGTAGGCCTCGCCCAGGTCGAAGGCGGCGGGGCACACCAGATTGCCCACGTTCTCGATGAACAGCACCGAATCGTCGGCCAGTTCCAGGCGGCGGCAGGCCTTGGCCACCATGTCGGCGTCCAGGTGGCAACCCTTGCCGGTATTGACCTGGATGGCCGGGGCGCCGGTGGCGCGGATGCGGTCGGCGTCGTTGCTGGTCTGCTGGTCGCCCTCGATGACGGCCACCGGGTACTTGCCGGACAGCCGCTTGATGGTCTCGCACAGCAGCGTGGTCTTGCCCGAACCGGGGCTGGAGACCAGGTTCAGCGCGAAGATGCCCTTGTCGGCCAGGAAGGCGCGGTTGTCGGCGGCCATCCGGTCGTTCTTGCCCAGGATGTCCTGCTCGATCTGGATGATGCGCGCCTGGCTCATGCCCGGCACGTGCACCCCGGCAATGCCCTTGCCGTAATCCAGGTCGTGGCTGTGGCCGTGCTCATGATCGTGGCCGTGGTCATGGCCGTGGTGATGGTGGTGTCCATGGCCATGATGGTGGTCGTGGTCGTGATCATGGTCGTGGGAATGTTCCAGCTTCGAATCGCCGCAGCCGCAGACCGTGCACATCATTCCACCTCGAGTTCCTTGATCCGCATCTCGTCGCCGGCGGTGATCTTCAGCCCGTAGCCGCCGCAATGGGGGCAGGGGTCGAAGCGGTTGGCCGCCGCCACATTCTCGCCGCAGCCCAGGCAGAACGCCTGGCCGGGCACGCGGATGACTTCCAGTTTGGCTTCCGCCGCGATGGCCGATCCCTTGGCCACCGCGTCGAAGCAGAACAGCATGGACTCGGGGTCCACATTGGAAAGTTCGCCGATTTCCAGCCACACCGTCTTGACCTTGGCAAAGCCGTGGGTGGCGGCCTGTTCCTCCAGGATGCGGACCATGCCCTCGGTCAGGCTCATCTCATGCATTTTCCACCTTGATGTCGCAGGCGACGCAGGGGTCCAGCGCATGGGCCAGCAGGGTGGCGCGGCGCAGCAGGTCGTCGGTGACGGGCGCCCCGGCCTGGCCGCGGGCCAGCGGGCCCTCGGGGTGGAAGTTCCACTCGGTCGGCGCCAGGATCTGGTACCGCGTCACCTTGCCCCCCTCCAGTTCGACCCGATGCGCCAGCAGGCCGCGTGCCGCCTCGACCAGACCCAGGCCGACGCCGTCCACCAGGCAGGCGGCAGCGCCCTGGTCGTTGTCCAAATCCTGCACGAGGTCTTCCATTTCCTGCAAGGACGATGCGACTTCCACCAGACGCGCGGATAGGCGGGCCAGCAGACCGGGGCCGAACCGGCCGATCAGTCCGGCCACCACCGGGTGCCAGGCCATGCGGGCCAGCGGTCCGGTCTCGAAGACGCGGCCGGCGCTGTCTGGTTGCGCCACATACAAGCCCTCGCGGTCGGTCTCCAGGCGGGCGGACAGGTCGGCGGGGCCCTGCTCGGGCATGGGCTGGAAGGGGCCGCGCCCGAAGGCGGCCAACTCGTCCGACGATACCTGCTTCAGCAATTGCGCCACCGGGCTGGGCGAGGCGGCGATCCAGGCCTGATAGGCATAAAGGTCCGAGGTGACGGCGGCCAGGGGCGCGTCCAGCAATTGGTCGAGCGCCGACCGGGCCTCGGCGAAGGCGGCGCGCAAGGCGGCGTGGTCGGGGTGCAGCACGCCGCCGCCGGGGCGGTTCCAGTCGCCGGCCGGGTAGAGGGTGGCGCGCAAGCCGCCCAGCGCCAGCTTAAGCCGCCGCACCATGCCCAGGTCGGGCGCCAGCCCGGCCAGTTCGGGCCAGTCGCGGGCCAGCGCCAGGGAATGCTCCGACACAATCTCGCCCAGCAACAGCAGGTGGCGCGCCGGCCCCTGCGCCGTCGAGAGCGGCTGTCCCGCCGCCTGCTCCAGGGCGCCCAGGGACGCCAGCACCTGGGCGGTGCCACACAGGGCGAACACGGTGGGTAGCAATTGGGTAACGTCATGGGGCCGCCGGCCGGCGAACAGGCGGGACGCCTGCACCAGCCGGGTCGAGCGCACGACGACGCCCTGCACCGCACCGCCGTGGGTGCGCAAGGTGACGTCCAGGCGCGCTTCCGGAAACATCAGGCCTGGCCGTCCGCCAGCACCTGGGAAAGATAGGCCAGCGCCTCCAGCGCCGCCTGCTCGGGCACCACCTCGGCGGCGAAGTTGCCGCCGGCACCCAGGATGACGTAGTCGCCCACCGCCACCTCGTCGGCCAGCAGCATCAGGCTGGTCTGCCGGGTCTGGCCGAAGGCCTCGACGGTGGCGACCGAACCGTCGATGGCGACGACGCGGGAAGGGACGGCCATGCACATGGGCGTCAGGCCGCCTTCTTGGCCAGGGTGACGCCCATTGCGGCCAGTTCGTCCACCAGGCAGGCGATAACCTGGGGCAGCACGGCGGCCACGGTGGGGGTCAGCTCCATGGAGGTCTCGAACGATTCCGGCTGCACGCCCACCAGCACCACATGCTTGGGCGAGATGCCGTGGAAGCAGCAGGCCGCCAGCACGTCGGACAGGCCGACCTGATGGGGGGAAATCTTGGTCTTGAACCAGGCGTTGATCTCGTCGTCGGCCAGCCGGGTGATGGAGCCCGGCGCACGCCCCTGCTTGCGGACGCAATCGGCGATCAGCAGCAGATCGGCCTCGGCGATGCGGTCCAGGCAATCCATGCCGGCGGTGCCGCCGTCGATGACCTCGACCTCGTCGGGGATGGCGTAAAGGTCGGCCAGGGCCGTCACCGCGTGCACGCCCACGCCTTCATCCGACATCAGGACATTGCCGACGCCCAGAACCACCACCCGCATGCGATTTTCTCCTCAAACAAAAATCCCTCTCCCGCAGGCGGGAGAGGGTGGCCCGAAGGGTCGGGTGAGGGAGCCACAAACTCCGGGGTCCTCGGCTCCCTCACCCTCCCGCTTCGCGGGCCCCTCCCTCTCCCACGGGGTGGGAGAGGGTACTAAGGCCAACCTAGCACATTTCCTATAGGGCCTTCACCTGCACGACCTCGCGCTTGTCCTCGTCGTGCACGTGCACGGCGCAGGCCAGGCAGGGGTCGAACGAGTGGACCGTACGCAGCACTTCCAGCGGCTGCTCGGCGTTGGCGATGGGGTTGTCCATCAGCGACGCCTCGTACGGGCCCATGACGTCGTTCTCGTCACGCGGGCCGGCGTTCCAGGTGGACGGCACCACGCACTGGTAGTTGGCGATCTTGCCGTCCTTGATGACGGTCCAGTGCGACAACAGGCCGCGCGGCGCTTCGTGCATGCCGAAGCCCATGACCTCGCCCTTGGGGAAGGTCGGCTTGTTGAAGGTGGCGGTGTCGCCCTTGCCGATGTTCTCCAGCAGCATGGACCAGTTCTGCGCCAGCACGTCGACCATGACGCCCGAGCGGATGGCGCGGGCGGCGTGACGGCCGATGGTGGAGTGCAGGATCTCCGGGCCGACCTTCGAACCGACCAGCGAGGACACCGTGTCCAGCGCCTTGGTGGCGTAGGTGACGGTGGGCTGGTGGCCGGCGGCCAGGCCGCACAGCACGTTGGCCAGCGGGCCGACCTGGGCGCGCTTGCCGTAGAAGGTCGGGGCCTTCAGCCAGGAGTACTTACCGTTGTCCTGGAAGTCGGTGTACTTGGGCTTGGTCTCGCCCTTGTACGGGTGCAGCGGGCCGGGCTGCGAGTACTCGTACCAGGCGTGCTTGACCGATTCCTCGACGCCGTCGCGCAGGTACTGGTCGCCGAACTGGGTGAACGGCTTGTACTTGGCGAGGTCGCCGTCGGGCACGTGGCCGCCGGGGACCAGGAACTGGGTGCCCTTGGAATCGGTGGGGAAGTCCGGGGTCGAGATGTAGTTGGTGATGCCCTTGCCGTACTTGGTCCAGTCGGCATAGAAGGCGCCCACCGCGCAGACGTCCGGCAGGTAGACCTTGCGGACGAAATCGCCCAGGGCGTCGATGTGCTCCTTGACCGCCAGCAGGCGCTCGATGGTCAGGTTCGACTGGCTGTTGGTGTCGATGGGGTTGGCGACGCCGCCGACGGCCAGGTTCTGGATGTGCGGCGACTTCGAGCCCAGGATGGTCACGATCTTGTTGGCGTGACGCTGGGCCTCGAGGGCCTGCAGGTAGTGGGCGACCGCCAGCAGGTTGACCTCGGGCGGCAGCTTCATGGCCGGGTGGCCCCAATAGCCGTTGGTGAACGGACCGAGCTGGCCCGAACCCACGAACGCCTTCAGCTTCTCCTGGGTCTGGGTCATGACCTGCTTCGAGTTCATGCCCCAGTCGGACAGGGTCTCGGCCAGCTGGGCGGTCTTGGCCGGGTCGGCCTTGAGCGCGCTGACCACGTCCACCCAGTCCAGCGCGGACAGGTGATAGAAGTGGACGATGTGGTCGTGCAGGGCATGGGCCGAGGCGATCATGTTGCGGATGAACTGGGCGTTCACCGGCACTTCCAGGTTAAGGGCGTTTTCCACCGCGCGCACCGAGGTGATGGCGTGCACCGTGGTGCAGACGCCGCAGATGCGCTGGGTGATGGCCCAGGCGTCGCGCGGGTCGCGGCCGAGCAGGATCAGCTCGACGCCGCGCCACATCTGGCCGGAAGACCACGCCTTGGACACCTTGCCGTTATCGACCTCGACGTCGATGCGCAGGTGGCCCTCGATCCGGGTGATGGGGTCGATGGTAATACGCTGGGTCACGGGCGTGGCTCCTTACTTATCGTGCGCGGCGGCCAGTTCGGCCGGCGTGAGGGCATGGGTGTAGAAGACCGGAAGTCGGCGGACGAAGACGATGTAGAGCAGCACTTCGGCGGCGATGATGCCGAAGGTGACCATCAGCTCCGAAACCGACGGGAAATAGTGCCAGCCGGGGCCGGTGTCGTAGGCGACCAGGAAGGCGTCCAGGCGGTAGAGCGCGCCGCCCAACAGCATGGACACCGCGCCGACGAACAGGCCCTGCTTCGAGGTCCGGTTCTTGATCGACTGGAACAGCACCACCGGGGTGGCGAACAGCAGAATCTCGATGAAGAACATCAGCGAGCGCAGGCCCGAGCCGAAGATGGCGCCGAGCTCGCCGCGGATGGCGATGTCGGCGAAGCGGAGGCCGAGATAGACCACCATCAGGCCCTGGACGATGCGGGCGATCTTGGCCAGCTGCGGCATCTCGTGCTTGATCGAGCGCTTGAAGCCGGCCGAGCCCAGCACCGCCTCGAACACCACGATGGAGAAGCCCATGCAGATGGCCGAGGTCAGGAACAGGAGCGGCAGCAGCGGGGTCTGCCACAGCGGGTGGATCTGGTAACCCAGGACCACCAGCAGGGTGCCCAGCGAGGACTGGTGCATGGTGGGCAGTAGGCAGCCCAGCGCCACGAAGACGAACAGGACCTTGTCCAGCTTCTTGCGATGGGCGGTCAGGTGGAACTTGGTCAGGATCGCCGGGGCGAACTCGATCCACAGCACCAGGATGTAGCTCATGACGCACAGAGCCACCTCGAACATCACCGAGTTGGTCTGCATGTACTTGGGCACCAGGATGTGCCAGGCGTTCCACCAGCGGCCCAGGTCGAAGACGATGGAGATACCGCCCAGCGTGTAGCCGAAGCACGACGCCAGCAGGGCCGGGCGCACCAGCGGGTGGTATTCGCCCTTGTTGAGGATGTAGCACACCAGCGCCATGGCATAGCCGCCGCAGGCGAAGGCGGTGCCGATCACCACGTCGTAGGCGATCCAGATGCCCCAGGGAAAGCCGTTGTTCAGGTTGGTGACCGAGCCCAGGCCCAGCACCATTCGCTTGGCCAGCAGGAAGGCGGCGATCAGCGCCAGGATGGCGCAGACCACGGTGGTCTTGCTGACCAGCTTGCCGCCTAAGGGCTCGTGTTCGTTATGGAAGTTACCCATGGCGGCCTACTCCTCCGGATGCTCGTCTTCGACGTGGGCCGAACGCTTGGCCGCCCACACCAGGCCGGCGAACACCGCCGCCGGGGCCAGCATGCCGGAATACAGCGTGTGCTGGATGCCTTCCGACTGGGACGGGTACGACTTCTCCGGCAGATCGGGCATGCCCAGCTTGTCGAAGGCGACGCCCGACATGAACCGGAACTGGGTGCCGCCCACTTCCTTCTCGCCGTAGACGTGGTCGATATACGTGGCCGCCGCCTTCTCGTGGGTGTCGCCCGAACCGATGGTGCGACGCTCGAAGGTGGTCACCTCGCCGGGCTTGAGCGCGCGGCGCCGCGCGATCTCGGCGTTGATGGCGGTGATGGGGCCGAACACGGTGGCGCCGGTGGGGCAGACCTCGGCACAGGCCGGGATCTTGCCTTCCGCCTGGCGGTGGCGGCACATCTCGCACTTGCGGATCTTCGGCGTCGGCGTGTCGTACTCGGCCTGGGGAACGCCGAACGGGCACGAGGCGACGCAATAGCGGCAGCCGATGCAGATGTCCGGGTTGTAGCCGACGATGCCGGTCTGGGCGTCCTTGGTCATGGCCGAAACCGGGCAGACCGAGACGCAGGACGGGTCGACGCAGTGCATGCACGACTTCTTGACGAAGGCGAAGCCGTCCTTTTCCTGGTCCTTGGTGGCCGCGGTGCCGTCGGCATAGACCTTGATGACGTTGAACGTCTTCGGCCCGATGTCGATGGGGGTGTCCCACAGCTTGTCGGCGGTGTTGAAGTCCGGCGGCAGGTCGTTGGCTTCCTTGCAGCCGGCGACGCAGGCCTTGCAGCCGATGCACAGGGTCGAGTCATAGAGCAGGCCGACCGCGTTGGGCGGCATCTGCTTGTTCTCGCGGGCTTCGGCGGGGGCAGGGGAGGACACCACCGCCGCTGTCGCCAGCGCGGCGCCGCCCCCTGCGGCTCCCTTGATGAAATCTCGGCGCTTCAGGGCCATGACGGCTTACTCCCCATCGGTTCCCTGAGTGTCCTTCGACTCGGACTTGCCCAGATTGCCGGCCAGCTTGACGCCCGCGCCCACGGCCAGGCCGGCCACGCCGGCGACCAGAGCGGCCGAGCCCAGGCTGGCGCCCTCGCCCTTCTCCTCGACGATGCGCGGATAGGAAATCGGCGGGTTGGTCTTGAGGTCGGCCAGCGCGTGGATGGGCTTGGCGAAGCCGATGCCCTTCTCGGTGCAGCCGATGCAGGGATGGCCGGTCGCCACCGGCCACGAGGCCTGGCCGGCGTCGTTGAAGCCGATCGCGGGGCAGTTGGCGTAGGTCTCGGGACCCTTGCAGCCCAGCTTGTACAGGCAATAGCCCTTCTTGTGGCCGGCGTCGCCGAACTCCAGCGCGAAGCGGCCGGCGTCGAAATGGGCGCGGCGTTCGCAATTGTCGTGGATCAGGCGGCCATAGGCGAAGATCGGGCGGTTCTGGCTGTCCAGCGCCGGCAGCTTGCCGAAGGTCAGGAAGTGCACGACGGTGGACAGGAAGTTGTAGGGATTGGGCGGGCAGCCGGGGATGGTGACCACGTCATTGCGGCCCAGGGCCTCGCCCACGCCGGTGGCGCCGGTGGGGTTGGGCGGGGTCGACGGCATGCCGCCCCACGACGCGCACGAGCCGATGGCGATCACGGCGGCGGCGTCCTTGGCCACTTCGCGGGTCAGTTCCAGCGAGGTCTGGCCGCCGATCTTGCAGTAGATGCCGCCATCCTTCATGGGGATGGCGCCTTCCACCACCAGCAGGTACTTGCCCTTGTTCTTCGCCATGGCGGCCTTGCGGGCGGCCTCGGCCTGGTGGCCGGCGGCGGCGAACAGGGTCTCGTGGTAGTCCAGCGAGATGATCTCGAGGATCAGCTTCTCCAGGGTGGGGTGCTCGGCGCGCAGCAGCGACTCGGAACAGCCGGTGCACTCCTGGTGGTGCAGCCAGATGACCGAGGGGCGTTCCTTCTTGGTGATGGCCTCGGCGATCTGGGCATCGGCGCCCTTGGGCAGACCCATGGTGGCCGCCATGGCGGCGCAGAACTTCATGAAATCGCGGCGCGAGACGCCGAAACGGGTCTCGACGTCGGCTTCGATAATGTTGGCGCTGTCGTCGTACATCGGTCTACCCCACCTCTCCAAGGGCTTGGTCGGTGAACAGCGGGAGGTGGGTCGCCAAGGGGTATCGCGGCGGCGTCATCGCCGCCCGCTCCCTCGCTGGTCGCCTCCCGATATTCTTCTTCTCGGTTGCCTGTTTTCCTATCCGCAAGAGGCGTGCCAACTCCATCGGGTAGGCGATGCTGCACTGCGGGTGGGATGTAAGGGGTGGGTTTTCAAGGGGCTAGGGCGGAATTCCTGCATTTGCCAATAATTCAGGGGTGGGGGATATTGTGGATATAGTCTGACCATAGGTGGAA
>DATJKV010000151.1:0-2730 GCA_035491155.1 Magnetospirillum sp.
TTTCCACCAGCACCAGCGTGCCGGTTTCGGCCACCGCGAAATTGACCCCCGAGATGCCGGCATCGGCCCCGGCGAACTGGCCGCGAAGCGCGGTTCGGGCGGCGGCGGTCAGCGCGTCCACATCCTCGGTGTAGGACAGGCCCTCGATCTTATCGGCGAACAACTGGGCGATCTCGCCCTTGTTCTTGTGGATGCAGGGCATGACGATGTGGCTGGGCGCCTCGCCGGCCAACTGGATGATGTACTCGCCCAGGTCGGATTCGACGGCGGTGACGCCGTTGCGCTCAAGGAAATGGTTCAGCTCCATTTCCTCGGACACCATGGACTTGCCCTTGATGACCTTCTTGGCGCCGTGCGCCTGCAGGATGGACAGCACGATGGCGTTGGCCTCGGCCGTGCTTTCCGCCCAGTGGACGCGGATGCCGTTCTCGGTGCACTTGGCTTCCAGCTGCTCCAGCAGCTCAGGCAGGCGGGCCACCGCGCGGGCCTTGGCGGCGGCGCCGCGCTCACGCAAGGAATTCCAGGCTTCGGTGTCGGTGAACTGGGCGGCGCGCTTGGCCATCAGGCCATCCATGGCGCGGCGGAAATTGCGCCGCAGGACGGGGTCGTTGACGGCGGCCGGGGCGCGCTGGGTGAAATCGCCGCCGCTCATTTCCGGCTCTCCTGGGTGGTGCGCTCCAGCAGGAATTCGGCGATGTGGCGGCCGCGCATGGGCTTGTTCGCCTTATCCAAAGCGCCGGTGATGTTCATCAGGCAGCCGCAATCGCCCGACAGCACCTCGACGGCGCCGGTTTCGTCCAGCGCCGCCACCTTGTCGGTGACCATGGCGGCGGAAATGGCGGGTTGGCGCACCGCGAAGGTGCCGCCAAAGCCGCAACATTCCTTCTCGCGCGGGTTCTCGACCAGGGTGACGTTGGACAACTGGCGCAGCAGGTTCTTGGGCTGGTCCACCACGCCCATCTCGCGCATGGAGTGGCAGGACGGGTGCCAGGTGATCTTCACCGGCGCGCCCTTGTCCTCCAGCTTGACGTCCAGCACGCTAACCAGGAAGTCGGTCAGTTCATAGACGCGGGCCGAGAACGCCTTGGCGCGCTCATGCTCGGGCCGGCCCTCGAACAGTTCGGGGTAATGGGTCTTCATCATGCCGGCGCACGACCCCGACGGCACCACGATGGGCCAGTCCTTGGGGAAGGTCTCGATCTGCTTCAGCGCGACGGCGCGCGCTTCGTCGAGATAGCCCGAATTGCGCGCGGGCTGGCCGCAGCAGCTTTGCCCCGGCGGAAACACCACCCGGATGCCATGGCGCTTCAACAGCTCCATGCCGGCCAGACCGGCGCCCGGATAGAACAGGTCGACGACACAGGTGCCGAAAAAATAGACGGTGTCCGGCCGCTGGGGCCGTGTGGTCTCGGACATGGCGTTTCCTCTTGGGGTGCGGGCCTTCTTGGATGGGTCCGCACAAAATGGTTAGCCAATTTAACCGAGGACGACAAGTGGTAAAATATTTTGTCCAGAGATTTGGCCGGTGGTCTATTCGCTCCGGCGCTGCCGTCCCGGAACCATGAGATCCAAGCCTTCGCGCCGGCGCAGCGACACCTCGCGCCGGTGGTCCGCCCGCTGGGCCTCGCGCAGGGCCTCGGCGGTGGAGGCCAGATGGGCGTCGGCGGCGGCATAGGCGGCGTCGGGATTGCGGGCGGCAATGGCGGCGTAGATGGCCTGGTGCTGGCGCAGGAAGCCGTCACGCACGCCACGGCGCAGATAGAGGTCCGAGCGGTCGTAGAACACGCCGCTTTTCAGCATGTCGAACAGGCGGCGCATGATGTGGGTCATCAGCGTGTTGCCCGCCATCTCGTAGCACATGAGGTGGAACTGGGCGTCGGCCTGGGCTTCCTGCGCCGGGTCGTCCAGGGCGTGCGCCTCTTCCATGGCGGTTAAGGCGCGGTGCAGGCGCTCGATATCCTCTTCGGTCGCCCGCTCGGCGGCGAAGGCGGCAGCCTGGCCGGCCAGCAGCCGGCGAAACTCCAGATAGTCGTAGGCGGTCTCGGGATGCGAGTGCAGCAGCCGCGACAGCGGATCGACCATGTCGGCCGCGTCCAGATCGTTACTGTGGCTGGGTTTTGTCTCTTTCATATCCAAAACATAATCCTGTTCAGGCAGGCTATCCACCCCTGGAAAACGAGGCGGTATCATTTTCCGGTTTACAAATTCGTGGCAGGCACGTTATCCACTCGCCATAAGCGGTCAGTTTTTTTTACCAACAAGGTCCGCTTAGGTAAGAGCTTTTCTAAAAGAGGCTGGCCCAGGGCTTTCCGAGACGAAGGCCGCGCGGCCGTTTCATCGGGAGGAAACATGCAGCCCTGGATGCAGATTTACGATCCGGTCGGCAATCTGTGGCTATCGTCGCTGGTCGCCGCACTGCCGATTATCTTCTTCTTCGTCGCCCTGACCGTCCTTCGCATGAAGGGCCATTGGGCCGGCACCATGACGGTGGCCATCGCGCTGGCGGTCGCCATCTTCTTCTACCAGATGCCGGTGCCCATGGCGCTGGCCTCGGCCTGCTACGGCTTCCTGTACGGCCTGTGGCCCATCGCCTGGATCATCGTCGCGGCGGTGTTCCTGTACAAGATCACGGTGAAGACCGGCCAGTTCGACATCATCCGGGCCTCGGTGGTAGCCATTACCGAGGACCAGCGTCTGCAGATGCTGATGGTGGGCTTCTCGTTCGGCGCC
>DATJKV010000152.1:0-1784 GCA_035491155.1 Magnetospirillum sp.
CAGGGCGATGAAAGTGGCACCCGACAACAGCAGGCAGGCCTTGATGATCTGCACCCAGGTGGTGGCCAGCATGCCGCCGAAGGTCACGTAGATCATCATCAGCGAGCCGACGACAACCACCGCATAGACGTAATCCAGGCCGAACAGCAGCTGGATCAACTGACCGGCGCCAACCATCTGGGTGATCAGATAGAAGCAGCACACGGTCAGCGAACCGAGAGCGGCGAAGCTGCGAATCTTGGTTTGGTCCAGGCGATAGCTGGCGATGTCGGCGAAGGTGAACTTGCCGAGGTTGCGCAGACGTTCGGCCATCAGGAACAGGATGATGGGCCAGCCCACGAAGAAGCCGATGGTGTAGACGAAGCCGTCGAAGCCCTTGGCGTACACCATGGACGACAGGCCCAGCAGGGTAACGGCCGACATGTAGTCACCGGCGATGGCCAAGCCATTCTGCAGGCCGGTGATGCCGCCGCCGGCAGTGTAGAAGTCGGCAGCCGAGCGGGTGCGGGTGGCGGCCCAGTAGGTAATGCCCAAGGTCACCGCCACGATGGCCAGGAACATGGCGATGGCGGGAACATTCATGGCCTGCTTTTCCACCTCGCCGAGGGCAGGGCCGGCATAGGCGGCGGCGCTGGCGAGCAGCAGGGTAGGAACGGCAAGCGCCGCGATCAGGCGGTTCATCACAGCGACTCCCGCAGGATTTCGTTGTTGATGGCGTCGAACTCGGTGTTCGCGCGACGCACATAGAGCGCGGTCAGCAGCCAGCACAGCAGCACGATGCTGACGCCGGCGATGACGCCCCAGGTGGTGCGGCCCGAGCCCAGCGGAACGTGCAGCACCTGCGGCGCGAAGGCCACCAGGGCGATGAAGCTGTAATAGGCCCCCAGCACCACCGCGGCGAACAGCCACGACATCTTGGTGCGCTTGGCCACCAATTCCTGGAACTTGGGATTGGCGCGGATGCGCTCGTAGGTCAACTTGGACATGTATCCTCCATGGTTTCCGGCGCATCATGCTCGCGCGCCCGTACCAGAGCGGAGTTATTTCCCCCCGATCATCCTGGAAATGTATGCCCGTGCGCGCACCTATACGATGTCAAGGCCACTCAATACATATGGATGATTTTGCCACCATTTGATTTTTCAAGCATTCACTACTTGCAACTTCAAACGACCCTGCGACGTGGCAATTTGCGCCACTACGTCCGAGCGTTGCGGACATTGCCGAGGCGGCGGCGCCGTCGCTAGCCTGCCAATTCTTGCAAATCTGCTCTGGAGTTGCCGTCCATGACCGCCTTCACCCCGCCGCTCCGCGATATGGAATTTGCCCTGGCCGAACTGGCCGGCCTGGAAGAGATCGCGGCGCTGCCCGGCTACGAGGAAGCCAGTCCCGAACTGGTCCACTCGGTGCTGGAGGAAGCCGGCCGCATCGCGTCCGAAGTGCTGGCGCCGCTCAACGTGGTCGGCGACCGCCAGGGCGCCAAGCTGGTGGACGGCAAGGTGGTGGTGCCCGACGGCTGGGAAAACGCCTTCCGCACCATGGTCGAGGGCAACTGGACCGGCCTGCCCTTCCCCGCCGAATGGGGCGGCATGGGCCTGCCCGGCGTGGTCAACGTTGCCGTGGCCGAGATGTGGCAGGCCGCTAACATGGCCTTTACCCTGTGCCCCATGCTGACGCAGGGTGCCGTACACGCCATCCTGGAATGCGCGAACGACGAGCAGAAGGCCGTTTACCTGCCCAAACTGACCACCGGCGAGTGGGCCGGCACCATGAACCTGACCGAG
>DATJKV010000153.1:0-3454 GCA_035491155.1 Magnetospirillum sp.
ACTTGAAGCCGTATTTCCACGGCACCACCAAACGGATCGGCGCACCGTTCTGGGCCGGCAGCTCCTGGCCGTACAGGCCGACCGCCAGGATGGCGAGCGGATGCATGGCCTCGTCCATGCGCAGGCCCTCGGTATAGGGCCAATCCAGCACGGGCGAGCGCACGCCGGGCATCTGGCCGGGATCGGCCAGGCTGGTGAACTCCACGTACTTGGCCCTGGACGTGGGTTCGAAGCGCTTGAGCACCTCGCCCAGCGACACCCCCACCCAGGGGATCACCATGGACCAGGCTTCGACGCAGCGCAGACGGTAGATGCGCTCCTCCAGCCGCTGGGGCTTGATCAAGTCGTCACAGGCTACCGTCGCCGGCTTGGCGCATTCGCCCCCCACCGCCACGTTCCAGGGCCGCGTCTTCAACCGGCCGGGGGCGTTATGGGCCGGGTCCTCCTTGTCGGTGCCGAATTCGTAATAGTTGTTGTAGCTGGTCACCGCCTCCAGCGGCGTCAGCTTGTCATCCAGGGTGACAACGCCCTTGGCGTAATCCAGCGCCGCCGCCCGCGCCCGGCCCACTGGAAACATGGAAGCCGCCGCGCCCGCCGCCCCCAAAGCGAGGAAGCGGCGGCGATCCAAATAGAGCCTCTGGTCGGTGACCTCGGACTCGCGGATATCGGGGGCGCGATGGATCGGCATGGTCAACCCTCCGGGTTACACCCTTGGCACATGGTGTCGTCAGCGGTTGACGTCCACCACCACCCGCCCGCGAACCTGACCTTTCAAAATTTTCCCGGCCAACTCGGGCAGGTCGCCCAGGCCGGTTTCGGTGACCATGCCGTCCAGCAGGTCCAGCGGCATCTCGGCGGCCAGGCGCCGCCACGCCTCCAGCCGGCGCGGCGTCGGGCACTGGGCGCTGTCGATACCCAGCACCGAGATGCCGCGCAGCAGCAGCGGCAGCACCGTGGTGTTGAGCTCCACCCCACCTGCGTTGCCGCACGAGGCCATCGCGCCGTGCAGCCTGAGGCTGGCCAGGACGTGAGCCAAGGTCGAGCCGCCGACGCTGTCCACGCATCCCTGCCAGCGTTCGGCCAGCAGCGGCTTGGCGGCGCCGGCCAATTCGGCGCGATCGACGATGACCTGGGCGCCCAGGTGCTTGAGGTAGTCGTGCTGCTCCGCACGGCCGGTGGAGGCGGCGACGCGATACCCCCGCCGCGCCAGGACGGCGGTGGCGACGGACCCCAGCCCCCCGGCGGCGCCGGTCACCAGCACCTCACCCTCGGCATCGGGCGACACTCCGTGATCCTCCAACGCCATCACCGCCAGCATGGCGGTCAGGCCGGCCGTGCCCAACGCCATGGCCTGGCGGGTGGAGAGGCCCTGGGGCAGCGGCACCAGCCATTCCGGCTTCACCCTGGCCTTTTGGGCATAACCGCCCCACCACACTTCGCCCACACGCCAGCCGGTCAGAATCACCTTGTCGCCCGGCTTCCATTGGAGCGAGTCCGAGGCCTCCACCGTGCCGGCGAAATCGATGCCGGGGATGTGCGGATATTGCCGCACCAGCCGCCCCAGGCCGTTGAGGATCATGCCGTCCTTATAGTTGAGGGTGGAGTATTCCACCCGCACGGTCACCGCGCCCGCGGGCAAGCTCTCCTCGCCCAAGATTTTGAGGGCGGACGACACCTTGCCTTCGGCCTCGTCCAGCACCAGCGCCCGGAAATCGCTCATGGCATGGTCCTTTCTCTAGATCGGTCCGACCGAAGTCTACGTCCGCAGCCGACCCAAAGCGAGGGGGCTACGGGTCCTGGCCGACGTTGCCAGAAGTTGCCCGCGGCCTTATCCTTTGGTTGCACTGTGCCCCAGGAGATTCCGCCCGTGTACGACGACACCCGCGCCGCGACGGCACCCTTCTCCCACGTAGGCGGCACCGGCGCCGTCATCCGGCTGTCCCTGGTCAACCTGCTGCTGAACATCGTCACTCTCAGCCTGTGGCGCTTCTGGGGCAAGACCCGGGTGCGCCGCCTGCTGTGGAGCGGCACCGTCGCCTGGGGCGATCCGGCCGAGTACACCGGCAAGGGCGGCGAGCTCTTCATCGGCTTCCTCCTCGCCCTGTTCCTGGTGTTTTTGCCGCTGGTGATCGCCATGGCCGCGTTGCAGGCCCAGGTGCAGTCCGGACAAATGTGGGCCGGCCCGGGCATATTCATCGTCCAGGTCCTGTTCGTGGTGCTGGCCGGCGCCGGTCTCTATCGCGCACGCCGCTACCAGCTGTCGCGCACCTTGTGGCGCGGCATCCGGGGCGGTCAGCAGGGAAGCGCGTTGCGCTACGGCGCCCTGATGCTGTGGGTGGGCGTCGCCAGCCTTTTCACCCTGGGCTGGGCCTGGCCGTGGGGGGAAATGAAGCTGGCCCGCTACCGCATGGACAACACCACGTTCGGCGACAGCCGCTTTTCCTGCGAGGCCAAGGCCAAGCCGCTGTACAGGCGCTTCGCGCTGCTGTGGCTGTCCGGCATCGTTTTCTTCGCCGGCATCGTCGCCGCCGGCGTGGCGATCAGCCAACGGCTGAACAAGCCCGAGGACAGCGTGGGGGTCATCGCGCTGGCCTATGTGGCCCTGATCCTGTGGGGCCTGCTTACTGTCGCGGTGCCCTATGCCTGGTACCGCGCCGGCTTCTATCGCCAGCTCGCCGACCACACCCGCTACTGCGGTGCCGCCTTCACGTTGGAGGCCACCGCCGGCAGCTTGATCCGGCTGGCCTTCGGCAATGCCGTGGTCGCCTTCCTGTCCCTGGGCGTCCTGCGCCCGTGGACGGCGCTGCGCACCTTCCGCTATGTGTGCCAGCACCTGCGGGTGGTGGGCGAGCCCGATTGGGAGCGCGTGGGCCAAAGCACGGACAAGGCGCCCGGTGTCGGCGAGGGACTGGCTGCCGTGTTCGACGGCGCCGGTGAATTCTGATGGCCGCCCTGCCGGGCCGCTTCAACGATGGACGTACCGCCGCCACTCGCTCCGTCCAAGTGACGGCCAGGCCGGCGGGGCTTGAGATCCGCGGCCCGGACGGCCTTCTTGTCGCCTTCTGGCGGACCGGAGATCTGCGCGCCGACGGCGAGTTGCCCGGCGGCAAGGGCGTCCGCCTGCGCTGCGCCGCCGATCCCGATGCCCGCCTCAGCCTTGAACAGGCCGAGTTCATCCGCCCCCTGCTGCCCAAGCCGCCCCGCTTCCCCTGGGGCAAGCTGGCCGCCTCGGTCGCCGGAGTGCTGGTCCTGCTGGCGGCCCTGTGGCAGGGCATTCCGGCCGGCGCCCGCTGGCTGGTGGCGCTGGTGCCGCCGGGGCTGGAGCAGCGCTGGGGGGACACCCTAGCCGGCAGCCTCGAAAGCCAGTTCGGCGTCTGCCGCCAGCCGGCCGGCGAAGCGGCACTGCACCTGTTGGCCGACCGCCTGGCCGCCAACCTGCCGCCCGAGGCGCGTC
>DATJKV010000154.1:0-12866 GCA_035491155.1 Magnetospirillum sp.
AGCCGATCGATGCATTCTTCCAGCTTGGGCTCATGGGCAGTGCCCGAACTGAGTTCCAGGTGGGTGATGCCGTTGGCCAGCACCAGCTCGACGATCTCGGCAAGATCACGGGAACGAAAGGCGCCGGTGGAAACGTAGATGGCCATCAATGCCTCGGAAGGGGCAGGACGTACATGCGGTGACCAATATCGGGGCAGATGCCCTCGAACCGGAACCCCGCGGCCTCGTAAAGGCGGCGAGCAGGGACGTTGTCGTCCGCCACTTTCAGGAAGATGCCCGGATTGCCATTTTTCTCGGCCCAGCCGATGGCGAATTCCAGGGCCAGGCGGCCAAAGCCGCGTCCAGCAAAGCCTTCGGCGATGGCGATCCCGAAAGCGGGTCGGGCATAGCCCGCATCCATGCCGCGCAACATGACCATGCCCACCAGCGCACCATCGGCTTCAATCGCCCAGAACCGGTCCTTTGCCGCCTGGGCCAGCATGGCGTGAATGCTGGCGACGTCGAAGGCGAAGGGGAAGAACCCCTTGAGGTACTCCGCCCGCTGGGCGTTCAACATGGCCCCCAGCGCCGGGGCATCCGCCGCGGTCAGCAGCCGCAGACGACAGGCGTCATTCGCCATCGAAGTCCCCCAGGCGGAACGGCGTGCCGGCGGCCACGTCGCGTACCAGCCGGCGACCCAGCAACTCGGGCAGCAGATAGGGGCGCAGGCCCGAGGCGGGGCGCAGCAAGGCGACGTCCGCCTCGGCCAGCACCTCGCCCGCCTTCAGGTCGCGGCGGGCAGCCAGACTGCGCCGCATGGTCTTGGCGTTCTGCACCTCGACGGCGCAGGGCTCCTTGACACCCGAACCCAGGCATTGCTCGGTTTCGCGAATTGCCGTGACTAGCGCGGCGAACTGGACGGGATCAAACGAGGCGGCGTGGTCGGGGCCAGGCATGGAGCGGTCCAGCGTCAGATGTTTCTCGACCAGGCAGGCGCCCAGCGCCACAGCGGCCACGCAAGGAATCTGCGTCTCGGTGTGGTCGGAATAGCCCACCGGCAGTTGGAAAGCCTGGCGCATCACCGGGAGGGTACGCACGTTGGCGTCTTCCAGGCGCGATGGGTAGTCGGTGGTGCACTGGAGCACCACCACCTGATCGTTGCCAGCCGAGCGCGCCGCCCGCACGGCGGCGTCCACCTCGGCCAGCGTCGCCATGCCGGTTGCCAGGATTAGCGGCAGGCCGGTCTTGGCAGCGTAGGCGACGAAGGGCGGCTCGGCACAATGGATCGAGGCCAGCTTCAGCGCCTTCACCCCCATGGACACCAGCAGGTCCACGTCCTCGAAGCTGTAGGGGGTGGACAGGAACTCGATGCCCTCGTCATGGCACAGGGCGATCAGGCGGGCGTGCCAATCGTCGGGCATCTCCAGCCGGCGTAACATCGCGGTCTGGCTTTCCGCGCCATCCGTGGTGCGCAGCTGGTAGGCGGCCTTGGGCGCGCTGGCGGTGATCAGCCGGTCAGTGCGGAAGGTCTGGAACTTGACCGCGTCGGCACCTGCCCGCTTGGCGGCGCGCACCAGCTCGACCGCCAAGTCCCAGTCGCCGTTGTGATTGACGCCCGCTTCCGCCAAGACGTAACAGGGATGACCGGCGCCGACCACACGCCCGCCGATCTTCACCGTATCCGCCATTACACCTTCCCCTTGCCGGCCATGCGGGCCTGCAGAATTTCACACATTTGAAAGTCCAATTCCGTGTCGATGTCCAGCGAGCGCTCCGCTGGCATTTCATAGAGCACCGTGTCGGTGCCATAGAAATTAGCCGTTTTCATGAACGGTTCGACGCGGCACACAAAGGCGGCGCCGTTGGGGATCAGCACCTTGGGCTGGTCCTGACGCCGGCGCACGAAGCCATCCCATCCCATCAGCGGCACCATGCGCCCGTCCTCGCCCACCGTCAGCATCCAGAACGGTGTCTTACCCGGTACGCAGGTGGCTACTGCGGCGGTGGCGTTGCTCTCATGACAGGCGCGGATGGTGCCGTCGACGTCCTCGACGGTGCGCAGCGGCACGGTGGAATGGATCATGGCGATGTAGTCGAAGCTCTCGCCGATGGCGCCCAACAGGTGCACCAGCGCATCCTCGGGCCGGGCGGTGTCGGTGGAGAACTGGGCCGGACGCAAAAAAGGCACGTCGGCACCGCAGCTTCTGGCGAAGGCGGCGATCTCCTCGTCTTCGGTGCTCACCACCAGGCGATCGATCACGGCGGATTTCCGCGCCTCTTCGATGCTCCACGAGATCAGCGGCCGCCCGTTCAGCGGGCGCAGGTTCTTCCTCGGCACGCCCTTGGACCCGCCCCGCGCGGGAATCACCGCCAAAACTCGCTTGCCCTCAATCATCGAATTCGCTGTCAGTTGCGATCGCCGGCCCCACAACGCCAAAATCTCCGCCTGGGGTCAAGAATTTTGCGGCGATCCCAGGTGGCGAGCGGCCAAATCTGGGTGTATGGTGCGTGCCCCGTGGGCCCAAGGGCAGATGCCGTCCCCAAAGGGGCGGATTCGGAGGAGTTGGATGTCGCAGCGCGTAGCCTTGATCACTGGCATTACCGGCCAGGACGGAGCCTATTTGGCTGAGCTGTTGTTGTCCAAGGGCTACGTGGTGCATGGCATCAAGCGGCGATCGTCGTCGTTCAATACCGGGCGCATCGACCACCTTTACAAGGACCCGCACGAGCGTGACGTCCGCATGTTTCTGCACTATGGCGACATGACGGACTCCACCAACCTGATCCGCATCGTGCAGGAATCCCAGCCGGACGAGATTTACAACCTCGCCGCCCAGTCCCACGTGCAGGTCAGCTTCGAGACGCCGGAATACACAGCCAATTCCGATGCGGTCGGCACCTTGCGCCTGCTGGAAGCCATCCGCATCTTGGGCCTGCAGAAGCGCACCCGCTTCTATCAGGCCTCGACCTCGGAATTATACGGCAAGGTTCAGACCATCCCGCAGAACGAGAACACCCCGTTCTATCCGCGCAGCCCCTATGCCGCCGCCAAGCTTTACGCCTACTGGATCACGGTCAACTACCGCGAGGCCTATGGTATCCACGGCTCGAACGGAATCCTGTTCAACCACGAAAGTCCAATTCGCGGAGAGACCTTCGTCACCCGCAAGATCACTCGCGCGGTTGCCGCCATCACTGCCGGCAAGCAGGAAGCCGTGTGGCTGGGTAACCTGGACGCCAGCCGCGACTGGGGCCATGCCAAGGATTACGTCGAGGGCATGTGGCGTATGCTGCAGCAAGACCAGCCAGACGACTACGTGCTGGCCACCGGCGAGACCCACACGGTGCGCGAATTCGCCGAGAAGGCCTTCGCCCATGTGGGCATCAGCTTGCGCTGGCAGGGTCACGGCGTAGAGGAAGAGGGCATCGACTTAGCCACCGGCCGCGCGCTGGTGCGCGTCGACCCGCGCTATTTCCGCCCCACCGAGGTGGATCTACTGGTAGGCGACGCCTCGAAGGCCAAGGCCAAGCTGGGCTGGGAACCCAAGGTGCCGTTCGAGACCCTGGTACGTGACATGGTCGAGGCCGACCTGGCCGCCCGCGGCCGCGACGACGATTAAGGCCGACAGCCCTCCGGCGTCAGCTGCCACACGACCCCCGTCTCGTCAACGGGACTAACCAGCCCGAGGGCGCGCGACTGCATCCGCTCGGTCTGGTGGAAACGAGCGATTTCGAGCGCGCAGCCGGCGGACTCGAGGCGTAGCGCCAGGGCACCGACGCCGTGGTTGGCACCACCATCGGGCAGAGCGTGATAGACAAAACCGATGCCTTGGGCACGAAGCTGCCTCCAAAACACCGTCGCATCCAGGTTGTCCGGCCGCACCTCGACCCGCGCCTCCTGTTCGGGATTGGCCTGGAAGGACGGCAGCGTCAGCAAATAATTGAGTTCACGTCGCTCGTGCAGCACCTTGGACCCTGGCGGCAGATGCGCGTTCATCCATGACGCGGCCTGATAATCACTAACATTGCGGGCCAAGAACTCCTCCCGTGACAGGCCGGCCAGCAGCCGAGCCACGTGCTGGCGCGAGAACACCGCCTGGCCTGCGCATTGGATCGCCAAAGTCGCCGCCAGTGCGAAGATCAGGGCACCCCGCGCCGCCGAAGCGCGCGTCGCCCGCTCGGCGGCGACCATCAGCGCCAGCACCAACGCTGGCAGGACCGGCAGCAAATGGCGGACGCGCTGCGACGGCCCCAACCAGAACCACAGGGAATAGAACAGCAACGCCACCACCACCCACACCAGCAAGGACGATGACAATGCCTGGCGGCGATGGCGCCAAGCGCCCCAGGCGGCGAAGGGCGCCACCATCAGGGGGAAGGGACCGAAGCCGGTCCGGCCGGCTTCAAACACCGGATTGGCATCCACCAGCACCCGCACGGGGTAGGCCAGCCACCAGAACAGGCTCTTGGGCACCGCCAGCTCGACTCCGGTGAAGCGGGCCTTGAAATAGGCGTCCTGCACCGCGTTCCAGATGGCGGGATCGGCGTACGGCAGCTTGCCCCACAGCATGGGGAAGACCGGATCACCGGTGTTGAGCCAGCACCAGAAATAATATGGAACGCCCGCCGCCATCGCCGCCAGGCCGAACGCCACGGTGCGGCGCCAGCGCCCCGGGCCGGCCAGCAGGACCACGCCGATGGCGGCCACCAGCAGGATGCCGGTCATCTTGGACGCCATCATGAAGCCGGCGGCAAGGCCGGCGAGCACCGCCATGCGCGGATCACGCCGCAGCAAGCTGTCGGCGGCGGCGGCCATGGCAAGGGTGGCGAAGGCGGCGCTGCGCACCTCGACCTGGCCGGTGCCGGCGCCGAACAGGATGGCCGGCATGGACATGACCACCAAACCGGCGGCCGCGGCCCAGCGCCGGTCGAGCCCCCGCAAGGCGAGGGCGTAGACGGCAAAGGCCACACCCCAGCCCGAGACCATGGTCCACAGGGTCATGGCGCGCTCGCCGCCCAGGACGTAGGCCAGTCCGAATACCAGCTGGGTCAGCGGCGGCACGGCGCCGTCCACCGCACGCGGGATGAATTCCAGTGTGCCGGTTCCGGCCAGATGACGGGCAATGACGAAATGATAGGCCAAGCTGTCGGCGTCGGCGGGCGGCGACAGCGCTTCCAGCAGGTCGCCCAAACCGATCAGCGCCGCCAACATGGTCAGTGCCAGGAACACCCGATCTGGCCGGCACGGCTGGACCGGAAGCCGGCGTAGCGATCGCACCAGCACCGGCAGGCCGGTCAGCCCGGCCAGAACGAAGATGGCGACGACCGGCAGCGATGCCTTGCCGGCCACGCCGGGCCAGAAGGCCAGCCAGCCCAGCAGGCCCTGGCCCAGAATGAAACAGAAAGCCAGAAGCTCGACACGGCTGGCGCAGGCTTTACCGCCGGCCACACGCAGGCCCAGCGCGCCCCAGCCCAGCGCGCTGGCAATCAGCGCCCCGATAGCCGCGAATGCCATCACTTCAGCCTCGCAACGGCCAACAGTTGATCCGCCAGAGATTGAAATTGGGCCATAAAAGCAACCATCGCCAGCACGACCCACGCCCACGCCGCCAGCCCAATCCCATATCGGCACGCCCGTTCCCGACTCATGGCTCCCTGCCGAAGTCCCGCCGAAGAAGGGCCCAGCCATAGTCGTGCGGGGCCTGTGCTGTCAACCGACGGCGCTGGCACATCCCGGCGGATGGGTGTATTTCCTTCGCCAGTCCGCCGCCGCCAAATCCAGGGTCATATGAAGCAAGTCATCCAAAGCGCCCGCTCGGGCAAGCTGTCGCTGAAGGACGTCCCCGAGCCGCGTGTCCGCTCCGGTCACCTCTTGGTGCGCACCCGCGCCTCGCTGATTTCCGCCGGCACCGAGCGCATGGTCATCGACTTCGCCAAGAAGAGCCTAGCCGGCAAGGCCAAGGAGCGCCCGGATCTGGTGCGCAAGGTGGTGGACAAGGCCCGCCGCGACGGCGTGCTGGCCACCTTCCGCGCCGTCATGGCCCGCCTGGACGAGCCGCTGCCGCTAGGCTATTCCGCCGCCGGCGAGGTGGTGGCGGTGGGCGCTGGCCTGGAGGGTTCGTTCCGCGTCGGCCAGCGCGTCGCCATGGCTGGCGCAGGTCTTGCCAACCACGCCGAGCTCAACGTAGTGCCGCGCAATCTGGCCGCGCCCATTCCCGACGACGTGGCCGACGACGAAGCCTGCTTCGGTACCCTGGGCTCCATCGCCATGGCCGGCGTGCGCACCCTTGCCCCCGCTTTGGGTGATGTGGTGGCGGTGCTGGGCGTCGGCTTGGTTGGCCAGCTGGCGGTGCAGTTGCTGGCGCTGTCCGGCGCCCGCGTGGTGGCGATCGATGTCAACCCGGAACGACTGTCTTTGGCCGCCCGCCTAGGTGCGGAACTCACCTGGCGCATCGGCGATGCCGGCCTGCTCGAGGCGGTCATGGCCATGACCGGCGGCCTGGGCTGCGACGGCATTCTGGTGGCGGCCGCGACCGAGTCCTCGGAACCCTTGGAAACCGCCGCCGAGCTGGCCCGCGACCGCGCCAAGGTGGTGATGGTGGGCAAGACCGGCACCGAGTTCCCCTATGCCGCCTTCATGAAGAAGGAGCTGACCCTCACCGTGTCGCGTTCATACGGACCGGGACGATACGACGAGGATTTCGAAGGGCGCGGCGTCAAGTATCCGCCGGGCTGGGTGCGCTGGACCGAGGCCGAGAACCTGCGCGAATGCGTCCGCTTGATGAGCCCATCGCTGGCGCGCCGCCTGGAGGTGGGCGCGCTGATCACTCACCGTTTCCCCTTCGACCGCGCCGAGGAGGCCTATCAGTTGGTCACCGGCGGCGGCCAGCCGTCCCTGGGCGTGGTACTGCGCTACGACGAAGCGGCTAAGGCCGTCCGTCCGGCCTTCGCCGCCCCCAAGGCCTCTTCTGGGTGCGTTTTGGGCGTCATCGGCGCCGGCAACTTCGCCCGCACCGTCCTGCTGCCGGAACTGAAGCGCATTACCGGGGTCGAGCTGCGCACGCTGTGCACCCAACGCGGCCAGACCGCCGACCACGGTCAGCAGACCTTCGGCTTCACCAACGCCACCACCGACATGGATGCGGTGCTGGCCGACCCGGCCATCAACGCCGTGCTGGTGGCCACCCGCCATGCCAGCCACGCCGACATGACCGCCCGCTGCCTGAAGGCCGGCAAGCACGTCATCGTCGAGAAGCCGTTGGCGCTGGACCGCGCCCAGCTGGCCCAGGTTGCCGACGCCCGCGCGGAAGGCGCCGCCTTCTTCACCATCGGCTTCAACCGCCGTTTCGCCCCCTTCTCGATGCAGGCACGCCAGCACTTGGCCCGGCATGCCGGCCCCAAGACCCTGGTGCTGCGGGTCAACGCCGGCGCCCTACCGGCCGAATCCTGGGTCAACGCGGCGGAGGAGGGTGGCGGCCGCATCCTGGGCGAGGCCTGCCACTTCGTCGATCTGGCCCGCTTCCTCGCCGGCAGCCCCATCACCTCGGTGCTGGCCGACGCCGCTGCGGTCACCCATGGCGGCTGCGACGATCTGACGGTGACGCTGGGCTTCGCCGACGGCTCGCTGGCAACGCTGGTCTACACCGCCCAGGGCGATTCCGCCTACAGCAAGGAACGCTTCGAGTGTTTCGCCGGCGGAACGGTCGTCACCATCGACAATTTCCTCACCCTGTCCATCACCGAGAACGGCCGCACCCGCACCACCAAGGCGGTGTCGCAGGACAAGGGCCACCGCGCCGAGCTGGAGGCCTTCGTGGCCGGGGTCAAGGCGGGCAAAGCCCCGGTGGACGAGGCCGAATTGCTGGAGACCTCGCTGGCCACCATCGCCATCCTGGAATCCCTGCAGGATGGCCGCCGGGTGCGCCTGGACGAGGTCTAGACCGGTGTTCGGCTCGCTGGCGCAAGCCTGGGACGCGGCCTGGCCCACCGGCCTGGCCGCCATCGGCATGACCGTACTGGCCACCCGCAAAGTGCTGGCTTGGCTGCACCGGCGTCAGATCATGGACCACCCTAACGAGCGCTCGAGCCATACTCTGCCCACCCCGCGCGGCGGCGGCCTAGCCACCACGCCGGTGCTGGCGGTGCTGTTCATCCTGCTGGGCTGGCGCTTCGACGGGCTGGAGGGCATCGTTCTGGGCATCGGCGCGCTGGCGCTGATGGCGCTGTCATGGTGGGATGATCGCCACACGCTGCCCGTCGCTCCCCGCTTCGCCGCCCACGCCGCGCTGATCGCCGTGGCGCTGGCGCTGATGCCAGGCGAGTGGTTGGTGTTCCAAGGCGTGCTGCCGCTATGGGTCGACCGCGCCGTCATCCTTCTGGGCTGGCTGTGGTTCTTGAACCTCTACAACTTCATGGACGGCATCGACGGTATCACCGGCATCGAGACCCTGAGCCTGGGCGCGGGCCTGGCTGTGGCCGGAGCCCTGATCGGCGACTGGAGCCTCTTGCCCTATGGCGCCGTGACGGCCGGCGTAGCCATTGGCTTCCTGGTGTTCAATTGGCACCCAGCCAAGCTATTTCTAGGTGATTCCGGCTCCGTACCGTTCGGCTTCATCCTTGGCGGCCTGCTGGTGCTGCTGGCCGCCCGCGGCCATCTGGCGGCGGCGGTGATCCTGCCTGCCTATTACCTGGCCGACGCCACCATTACCCTGGCCCGCCGGGCGCTCGCGGGCGAAAAAGTGTGGCAGGCCCACCGCAAGCATTTCTATCAGCGCGCCACCCAGGGCGGAAAACGCCACGACCAGGTAGCCATCGCCATCGCCGCCGGAAATGCCGGCTTGGTCGCCTGCGCCGTGCTGACCCTGCTGGGCCACGTCTGGACCGGCCTGGCCGGAGGCGTGGTGGTCACCGCCGGTCTGTTGGCGCTGCTGCAATCCTGGTCGAAGGGGAAGCCGGCATGAAGGCCCTGGTTACCGGCGCCAGCGGTTTCCTGGGCGGCCCCGTGTGCCGCGCCTTGGTGGCGGCGGGCCATGAGGTGGCGGGTGCGGTGCGCCGTTCGGTGGCGCTGCCCGAGGGCGTGACCCCCGTCGCCGCGCCCGAGCTGGGCCCGGACGCCGACTGGTCGGCGGCCTTGGCCGGCCGTGACGCCGTGGTGCACCTGGCCGCCCGCGCCCACGTGATGAACGAGACCGAGGCCGATCCGCTTGCGGTGTTCCGCCGGGTGAACCGCGACGGCACCGCCCGCCTGGCCGAACAAGCCGCCCAAGCCGGCCTGCGCCGGCTGGTCTTCGTCAGCTCCATCAAGGCCCAGGGCGAAAGCGGTACCTTGCGCGCCGCAGACACACCCGCCCCCACCGATCCCTACGGTATCGCCAAGCTGGAGGCGGAAGAGCGGCTTGCCGCCATTGCCGCCCGCACCGGCCTGGAGGTGACCATCATCCGCCCGCCGCTGATCCACGGCCCCGGCGCCAAGGGTAACCTGGCGACGTTGATGCGGGTGCTCGACAAGGGCCTGCCGTTGCCGCTGGCCTGCGTCGACAACCGCCGCAGCTTGGTGGGCGCAGGAAACCTGGCCGACCTGATCCGTGTCAGCCTGGACCACCCCGACGCCGCCGGCGCCACCTTCCTAGTCAAGGACGGCGACGATGCTTCGACAGCGGAACTTCTTCGCCGCCTGGGAGCCGCCATGGGGCGGCCCGCCCACCTGCTACCGTTCCCGCCCGTCCTGTTGCGGCTGGCGGCGCGGCTGGTAGGAAAATCCGCCATGGCCGATCGGCTGCTGGGCTCGTTGGTGGTGGACGACGGGCCCACCCGCAAAACGCTGTCCTGGCAGCCTCCGCTGAGCCTGGACGAAGGCTTGGCCGCCATGGCGAGGGGGCGCACGTGATGCGGCTGGATCATGCCGTTTGTTTCGCGCTATACCTCGTCGCGCGTCGCCATGAGGAGAACGCCCTGTGAGCCTTGCCGAGGCCAAAGCCAAACTGCTCCGCTGGGACGAGAGCAATGCCCTGGCGCTGGGCACCTTCGTCGCACCCACCCTCGCCATTTACGCCGCCCTTGGTCTAGCCCCGCTTTACGCGGTCGTGCTGCTGGGGATGGTGCTGGTGGCGATACCGGCCCGGCCGTGGCGCCATTTCTCACGTTCCATCGCGATCCCGTTGCTGGGGTTCTGCCTGCTTGGCGCCGTTTCCACCCTATGGGCGGTGGACCGGCTGCAGACCATCCGCACCGCGCTAACGCTGACCATAGAATTCGGCCTGGGCGCCATGTTGGTGGTGCAGGCGCGCCGCATGGACGAGGACGGCCGCCGCCGCGTCGGCTCGGCCCTGGCGGCAGGGATGATCCTGGCGCTGGTCTGCCTGCTATTGGAAAAGCTCACCCCCGGCCTGCGCTTCCTGTTCCACAAGGGGCCGCCGCTGCAGGGCAACGTCGCCGCCAGCAGCCTGCAGCGTAGCGAGACCGTGCTGACAATCTTCCTGCTGCCGCTGCTGGCCTATTGGTGGCAGGCAGGCCGCCGCCGGCTGGCGGTCGCCTACTTGGCAATCTTCGTGCTGGCAATCTATTCCGGCACCTCGCTGGCCGCTCGCTTGGCGCTGCCGTGCGGTCTGCTCCTCGCTTTGGCGCACCAGCGCTTTCCCCGCCTGGCCCGCGGTGCCCTGGTGACCATGGTGGTGGGCATCATCGCAGCGCAGCCGCTGTGGTCGCTGTTGCCCGAACCTCAGGTGACGATGGATCGTCTCCACAAAATCATCCCCAATTCCGCGCACCATCGCATGACCATTTGGCGCTTCGGCGCCACCATGACGCTGGAGCGCCCGCTGTTCGGTTGGGGGCTGGACGGCGCCCGCGCCATCCCCGGCGGGGACGATGAGATTCCCATCGACGTGGGCGGCGGCATTCATATGCACGAGCAGCAGATGCCGCTGCATCCCCATAACGGCGCCCTGCAATGGTGGCTGGAGCTGGGGGCGGCCGGTGCGGTCCTGGCCGGCGCCTTCCTGGTGGCGGTGATCCTCGCCGCCGCCCGGCTGCCCGGGCTGGCCGGCTCGGCCGCCTTGGGGTCCATGGGCGCCGGCATGATCGTCCTTATTGTCAGCTACGGCGTCTGGCAAAGCTGGTGGCAGGGTGCCTTGTGGCTGGCCGCCGCCGCCGCCGCCGCCCTTGCACCACCTGGGCCTGCTAAACGCTGATGCGACTGCACGGCACCAATACAGCCCCTGAGTTTCGCGCGGCGAGGCTGGCGTGGACCAGCACCAGGGCGCCTAACCGTTTTCTAATTGTTTTACCTCAGGGTGCTATCCAAGCCTATTTCGGATCGAAGAGACCCATATGAATACTTGCTCCATTGTGCCGGTAATCCTATCGGGCGGATCCGGAACGCGCCTGTGGCCGCTGTCGCGCGAAGTGTTCCCCAAGCAGTTCCTTAACCTGTTCTCGGAGCACTCGCTGCTGCAGGAGACCGCGCTGCGCGTCGATGGTTCCCCCATCATCGTGTGCAACCACGAGCACCGCTTCATCGTCGCCGAGCAACTGAGCCAGGTGAAGCGCGAGCCGCGAGCCGTGGTGATCGAACCGGCCGGCCGCAATACCGCGCCTGCCGCCGCCGTAGCGGCACTGATGCTCGAGGCGAATTCCGAGGCGCTGCTACTTGTGATGCCGTCGGATCATCTGATCCGCCATCCCGAACGCTTCCGCGCCGCCATCGAGGCGGCAGTGCCGCTGGCAGCCCAAGGCTATCTGGTCACCTTCGGCATCCGCCCCACCGAGCCGGCCACCGGCTTCGGCTACATCCGCCAGGGCGCTCCACTGGAGAACGGCGGATTCAAGGTCGATCGCTTCGCCGAGAAGCCCGATGCGGCTACCGCCGCCGCTTACGTGCAATCAGGCGAGTACCACTGGAACAGCGGCATCTTCCTGTTCAGCCCGGCTGCCTACCTGTCCGAGCTGGCTCAGCGCGACCCGGCCATGGTCGAGGGCTGCCGTAAGGCGCTGGGCGATGGCCAGAACGACCTGTTCTTCTTCCGCCTAGCGGAAGGCGCGTTCAGCGCCATCAAGGGCCAAAGTATCGATTACGCGGTGATGGAGCACACCACCCGCGCTGCCGTCATTCCGGTGGACGACATGGGCTGGTCCGACGTGGGCGCCTGGTCGGCCATGTGGAAGGAAAGCGCCCAGGACGGTAACGGCAATGTGCTCCAGGGCGACGTCATGGCGCTGAAGAGCACCAATTGCCTGATCCGTAGCGACAGCCAACTGGTGGCCACCATCGGTGTGGACGACCTCGTGGTGGTGGCCACCCCCGACGCCGTGCTGGTGGCGCGCAAGGATTGCGACCAGGCGGTCAAGCAGGTGGTAGACGACCTACGCCGTCGCGAGCGTTCCGAAGCGGTCCAAGGCACCCGCATTTTACGCCCGTGGGGCTGGTTCCAGACCACCGATTCGGGCGAGCGTTTCCGCGTCAAACACATCCAGGTCAATCCGGGCGCCAAGCTTAGCCTGCAGAAGCACTGGCACCGCAGCGAGCACTGGGTGGTGGTGACCGGCACCGCCCTGGTCACCTGCGGCGACAAATCCTTCGTGCTGCGGGAAAACGAATCCACCTTCATCCCCGCTGGCACCGTCCACCGCCTGGAAAACCCCGGCAAGGTGCCGCTGCGCATGATCGAAGTGCAGTCGGGCGAATATGTCGGTGAGGACGACATCGTCCGCATCGAGGACGAATACGGACGCTGACAGCTGCGGAAAGGAAAACGCCCCGCCGATGTGGCGGGGCGTTTTTTGTTAGTCCAGGTCGAAAGCGTTCTTGTAGTCCAGCTTCAGCGCGGGGTCTTGATCTTCCTTCTTCAGGAAACAATTGCCCACGGTCAGCACCTCGATCTCGCTGCCCA
>DATJKV010000155.1:0-2157 GCA_035491155.1 Magnetospirillum sp.
CGGCACTGGCCACCGGCAGCGCGGCCTTGAAGCCGGCGGTGCCATCGACCTCGCCGGAGGTGCCGGCTCCGGGTCCGGCCGCAACGCTCATGCCGTGAAGCTCGATGGCGCGGAAATCCAGAGGCAGCAGGTCGGCCAGGGTGGCGCCGGGGGTCAAGCCGGAAAGGTCGTTCAGCGCGAAGGTGTGGTCGAAGTGCAGCGTGCCATCGGCCCCGACAGTTTGGGTGCCCAGGTCCATCAGCTGCGGGCCCAGAGAGCGCTGGGCCTCGGCATTCTCGATGAAGCCATCGTGGTCCGTATCCAGGCTGGCAGTGGGCGCGAAGGATTCCTGTGGGGTATGGCCGGCGGCTACCGGTCCGTCGATGCCCATCTGATGCTGGCCCGGCTCCAGCCCGGTGGCGTCAACCTGCACCCGCAATCCGGTGGCATCCAGGCTGACCTGCACGGTGCCCGCCACGCCCGATCCGTTCACGGGAGCAAGGTTTGCGGTGAACAGCTGGGGCTCGGCGATCAGGATGTCGTTACCGGCGGTGCCCGTCAGGTTGGTCGAGCCGTCGCCCACCACAAGGGTGGTGCCACCCCCGATCTGCAAGCTCGCCAAAGAGGAGTTTCCGTTCGCCATGGTGTTAGACCTCCGGTTCTTGTCCCGCGCCATCCAACACCGTGTGGACTGAATGGTTCATCCAGCCGGCCAGTTCCTAGACCTTCGGTTTTGCCACCTATCCCCGCGCGCCCCTGCCCCCAGGCCTATGGCTTCCGGACCGGCAGCCCCTTTCCGGCCTGATTTTCACCGCCCGGCCTCGCCCCTAGATGCGGAGGGAGCAACCATGGCGGAGACGCCCCAACATGAAAGTCATTATCCTCGCGGCAGGCCAGGGCCGCCGACTGTTGCCCTGGACCCACGACCTGCCGAAATGCCTGCTGTCCTTCGCCGGGCGCCCTCTGATCGCCTGGCAGCTGGCTGCACTGGCCGCCAACCGGGTTGACGAGGTGGTGGTGGTCACCGGTTTCGGCGCCGACCTGATGGAGCGCGAGGTGGCGCGCCTGACGCCGCCTGGGCTGAAGGTGACCACGCTGTTCAACCCCTTCTTCGGCGTCGCCGACAACATCGCCAGCTGCTGGGCCGCGCGCGAGCATCTGCAAGGCGAGGTCGCCATCCTCAACGGCGACACCTTGATCGAGCCGGCGGTGCTGGCGGTGGCACGCGACCGGACCAGCGGGCCGATCACCGTCACCACCGACGTGAAGCAGGATTACGATGCCGACGACGTGAAGGTGCAGATCCGGGAAGACAAGGTGGCCCGCATCGGCAAGACTCTGCCCCCCGAATGCACCGACGCGGAATTCATCGGGCTGATGCTGCTGCGCGGGTTGGGAGGGCCGCTGTTCTCGGCCGCGGTCGAGAACGTCATGCGCCAACCACGCGGGGTGACCCGCTGGTTCCTGTCGGCGGTGGACGACTTGGCGGCGCGCGGACTGGTGGCGGCGGCCTCAATCGACGGCCTGAACTGGACCGAGGTGGATTATCCGGGAGACATGGGCCGGGCCGAGTTGCTGGCGCGGGAATGGACGCACAACGAGCGCCGCCGCCGCCAGGCCGCCATGCTGTCCTATCAGCAGCCGCAGTCTCAAATCGCCCCCTGACGCAGGCGCTGCTCCAGGATCGTCTCGGCCAATGTCAGGTCCTCGGGGCGATCCACGTCGAGGGCCGCCTCCGGGGACGTCATCTCCACCACGGCCACCCGCGCCTCCACCCGCCGCGACAGCCGCCGCGCGGCGGCATCGAGGGTGAGCAGGCCCAGCGACCACAAGAACAGCGACCCCATCCCCAGCGAACCAATCATGGCCGCCGGGTCGGTGCGGGCGGCATCCATGCGCGTCCAGATACGCACCGCCGCCCGCGCGCGGCTGTTCGCCATCAGGAACAGGTTGCACCCGGTCACCCGAGCCCGGCGAAAGCGCATGTAGACCCGATGGATCTGGGGATACGCCTCGCGCACCACCTCGCGCCGCGCCACCGCCACGGCACCATCGCAATCGGTGGGCACCTTGGACAGGAATTCGCTGATGACCGCCGGCGTCAACAGCGGGTTGTCGACCGTGGTGATCAACAGGGGCGGCGCCACCGCGTCCAGCACCGCCTCGACGGTGTCACCG
>DATJKV010000156.1:0-1947 GCA_035491155.1 Magnetospirillum sp.
TTGTCCTTCAGGAACCCGAACATGGCCCAAGGTCCAGCCGTGGCGTCACCCTGGCGATGGTAGTCGTTCGCGACCGGCTTCGCCAGGGGGATGCGTCACCCGGATGCCGCCGGCAGGGTGAAGAAGAACTGGGCGCCGCCATCCTTGGACTGGTCCACCCAGATATGGCCGCCGTGACGGTCAACGATGCGCTTGCAGATAGCCAGGCCGATGCCGGTGCCGGGGTAGGTGTCGCCTGGATGCAGGCGCTTGAAGATGGTGAAGATGTGGCTGCGGTATTCCGGCTCGATGCCAATGCCGTTGTCGGCGACGGACAGCAGCACGCCCTCGGCCGAGGACGTCGCTTCCACCACGATGTTGGGCGGTACCCCGGGGCGGCGGAATTTCACCGCGTTGCCCAAGAGGTTCTGGAGCAGCTGGGCCAGTTGCATCTCGTCACCCAGCACCGGCGGCAATGGGCCCACGGTGATGGTGGCCTGGGCGGTCTGAATGCTTTCGTGCAGGTTCTGCAGCACCCGTTGCACCAGTGCCGAAATATCCACCGGGGTGAACGGGGCGCCCTTGTTGGTTACCCGGGAATAGGCCAGCAGGTCGTTGACCAGGGCATGCATGCGCTTGGCGCCGCCGACGATGAAGTCCAGGTACTCGTGGTCCTCGGGCAACAGCCGCTCGCCCGCGCGGCGCTCCAGCAACTGGGCGAAGCTGGTGATGGTGCGCAATGGCTCCTGCAAGTCGTGCGAGGCTACGTAGGCGAAGCGTTCCAGTTCGGCGTTGGAGGTGGCCAGGGCATCCACCGCCTGGCGCAGCTGGCCCTCGCTGGCGCGGCTGTCGGCAATGGCGCCGCGCAGGCGGGCGGCCTGGGACAGCAGGGCATGCACGGCGATCCCGGCCAGCAGCGCCAGCACCAGGCCGGCGGCCAGCAGGATGGGCCGGCGCGGCGAGGCGTGCTGCCAGCCCCTGGCCGGCGCCGCCGCCAATTGCCATGAGCCGTTGGGGATGGACACGTCCAGTAGCACCGGGGTCTCGTTGAACAGGTCGGGATTGCCGAAGAACACCTCACCCTGGGGTCCTAGGCCGTCGCGGCCACGGATGGCGTAGCTGAGCTGCTTGTCGTCCACCAGTTGGGCCTCGGCCAGCAGCGAGGGCACGTCGAGTACGATGATGGCCAGGCCCCACAACACCCGCTCGCCATTCACCTGATGGAACACCGGGATGCGTCCGAGCAGGCCGGTGCCGCCCTGAACCAGGGCTGCCGGGCCGGCCACGGTCAGCCGGTTGGTGGCGATGGTCTGGCGGATGATGGTCTGGAAGCGGGGCACCTCCAGAAGGTTGACCCCCAGCGCCGAGGCGTTGGTCTCCAAGGGGTAGACGTAGCGAACGATGCAGTTGGGGGCCAGGATCAGGCCGCGCACCTCGGTACGGGTGCCCAGCAGGGCGGTGGCGAAGGCGGAGAAGCGGGCTTCGGTCACGTCGTCGCCGGTCTGCACGAAGGCAGCCAGGCCGCGCACCAGGTGCAGGCGGGCATTCAGCGACGCCTCGAGGGTCGCGCGCTTGGTGGACAGGCGGTCGAGCACCAGCGCCCGCTGCCCGGACTGGAAGCGCTCCAGTTCCAGGCGGTCGTACAATGTCGTCAGGCCAAGAACGATCAAGGCGGCGGCGATGGCAGCCGCCCAAGCGGGCATGCGGGTCATGCCCCTTCCCCCAAAATGTAATTCAACCCGAGGGTAAGGGATGTTCCGGCTTTAACAAGCCTAGAAAAGGCAAAGCCCCCTCCCGCTGGGGAGGGGGCTCGCTTGATCAGCAGACGTGCTGGTCGGACGGACTTAGAAGTCCATGCCGCCCATGCCGCCCATGCCGCCGCCCATGTCCGGCATGGCCGGGGCGTCCTTCTTGGGCTTCTCGGCGATCATCGCCTCGGTGGTGATCAGCAGGCCGGCCACCGAAGCG
>DATJKV010000157.1:0-6082 GCA_035491155.1 Magnetospirillum sp.
CCAACTGGTCTTCGGCCTCGGCCAAGTGTCCCAGGCTGATCAGCGCCTGCGCCAGGCCGGCATGGGCGGCAGCGTGGCCGGGCACGATGGACAATACGGAGTGGTACAGCTCGACGGCCGCCGGGAAGTCGTCCCGCTGGGCCAGCAGGTCGGCCAGTTCGAGCCGGGCGTTCGCCGCGCCGGGAGCCAGCGCGATGGCGCGGCGCAGCGCGATTTCCGCCACCGGCAGCTTGCCCTCGGACAAGGCCATCAGTGCCAAGCCGCCCCACGCCCCGGCAGGAGCGTCGGGGGCATGCAGCAACAGCGAGTAAAGGGTGCGGGCTTCCTCGGTTCGGCCCGATTCGCGGAGCGCCAGGGCCAGCTCCAGCTGGGCCTCCTGGTGCCGGGGGGCCAGGCTCAGTGCCTCCAGCAACGCGACCAATGCCTCGCGCGGCTGGCCCAGGGCGCGCAGACAGGCGCCGCGGCCGGCCAGGGCGTCGGCGTTCGCGGGGTGGACGGACAGGGTGGCCTCATAAATGGCCAGCGCTGCACGGTGGTCGCCGGCGGTCCGCGCCTGCTCCGCCTTCATCAGCGGCACGCCGTCCTCCACCACCCCCATGGCGAATTCCCCCGTGTGAAATTCCCGCCGAGGCAGTCAATCGCGCCTTGCCGAAGGGGTCAAGAATAAAGCGGCGAGCGGTCCGAGCGCGTGGCACCGCAGGATTTAGCCTTTGGTCGGGGGTGGTGAAACATCGAAGGCCGAGGTATATGAGGTCGGCCACATCGTCAGGGTGAGAGAGCTTCATGACTGTCCTGGTTACCGGTGCCGCCGGCTTCATTGGCTTCCACACTTCGCTGCGCCTGTTGGCGCGGGGCGAGACCGTGGTGGGCGTGGACAATCTGAACACCTACTACGACCCGGCGCTCAAGCAGGCGCGCTTGGTGCAACTGCTGGACAAGCCCAATTTCCGCTTCCATCAGGCCGACATCGCCGACCGCGCCGCCATGGCCGAGGTGGCCAAGGCGAATCCAGACGTCACCGGCTACATCAACCTGGCCGCCCAGGCCGGTGTGCGTCACTCGCTGAAGGCGCCGCACGACTACACCCATTCCAACGTGGAAGGGCATCTGGTCATGCTGGAGCTGGCGCGCGCCAACGACAAGTGCCGGCACTTCGTCTATGCCAGCTCGTCCTCGGTCTACGGCGCCAACACCAAGCTGCCCTTCTCGGTCGAGGACCGGGTGGACCAGCCCATCTCGCTGTACGCCGCCACCAAGCGCGCCGGCGAGTTGATGAGCCACTGCTACTCGCACCTCTACCGTACCCCCACCACCGGCCTGCGGTTCTTCACCGTCTATGGGCCATGGGGCCGCCCCGATATGGCCGCGTACCTGTTCGCCAAGGCCATCCTGGAAGGCCGTCCCATCACCGTGTTCAACAACGGCGACATGCGCCGCGACTTCACCTATGTGGACGACATCGTCTCGGGCGTGGTGGGCGTGCTGGACAACCCGCCCTCGGGCGAGGGCCAGGTACCGGCGCGAGTCTACAACATCGGCAACAATCGCTCGGAAAAGCTGATGGACTTCATCGGCATGGTCGAGCAGAGCCTGGGGCGTAAGGCCGAGTACAAGTTCGAGCCCATGCAGCCGGGCGACGTCAAGGAAACCTATGCCGACATCACCGCAATCCAGCGCGACGTCGGCTTCGCCCCGACCACGCCCATCTCGGTGGGCGTGCCCAAGTTCATCGAGTGGTTCAAGGCCTACCACAAGGTGGGCTGATCAGCCCAACAGGGCGTACCACAGGCCGGCGAAGATCAGGCAGGCGGCGGTGACCTGACCGGGGCCGAACCGCCTGCCGCTTTTGAGCGACTTTGCCATCACGGCGACGCCGACCGCGAAGGCAAACAATCCGATCAGCACGCTCATTCCGGCCCTCCTCCTCTAACCATACAGTTTTTCTAGCGCCGCCCCGTATCTCTGGCGGATGACGTGGCGGCGGATTTTCATGGTGGGGGTCAGCATGCCGTTTTCGGTGCTGAATGGCTCGCCCGTCAGCACGATCTTGCGCACCTTCTCGATGGTGGACAGGCCCTTGTTCACCCGGTCCACCGCGTCCAGCACGGCGCGGCGGAACTCGGCATCTTCGACCAGTTGGGGCAGGGCGGCGGAGCGGCCGTGCTTGTGCGCCCACTCGGTGGCCCAAAGGGCGTCGGGGACCACCAGCGCCACCAGATGGGGGCGGCGATCGCCGTGGGCCATGGCCTGGGCGATCTCGGGTTCCAGCGTCAGGAAGCCCTCGACCCGCTGGGGCGACAGGTTGTCGCCGCCCGAATTGACGATGATGTCCTTCTTGCGATCGGTGATGCGGATGTAGCCGTCCGCGTCGATCTCGCCGATGTCGCCGGTGTGCAGCCAGCCGTCGCGCAGCACCTGGGCGGTGGCGCCGGGATCGTTCCAATAGCCCTGCATGATATTCTCGCCGCGCACCAGGATCTCGCCGTCGGCGCCAATGCGGACCTCATTGCAGGCCATGGCCGGGCCGACGGTGTCCAGCTTCACCTTGCCGGGCAGGTTGACGCTGATCACCGGGGCCGCCTCGGTCTGGCCGTAGCCTTGCAGGATGCGGACGCCCAGCGCGGTGAAGAACAGCCCCACCTCGTAGGACAGCGGCGCGCCGCCCGAGACCAGCGCCTTCAGGCGGCCGCCGAAGCGTTCCTGCACCTTGGACCGCACCAGACGGTCCAGCGCCGCGTCCGCCAAGGAATCGACCGGGCCGAGCCGGCCCTTGACGTAGCGCTTAGAGCCCAGCTCCACCGCCTTCATGAACAAGGTCTTCTTGAGCCCGCCCTGGCGTTGCAGGCCGTGCAGGATACGGCCGCGCAACGTCTCGTACAGGCGCGGCACGGCGGTCATGATGGTGGGGTGCACCTCGGCCATGTTGGCGCCCAAAGCCTCGATGCTCTCGGCGTAGTAGATCTGTGCGCCCACCAGGATGGGGAAGATCAGGCCGGCCAGGTGCTCGTAGGCATGGGACAGCGGCAGGAACGACAGGAACACGTCGTTGCCGTCGGTGATGGGCTCCAGCACCTTTTCGGCGCCGGCGGCATTCACGATCAGGGCGCCGTGGGAGAGCATCACTCCCTTGGGCGCGCCGCCGGTGCCCGAGGTGTAGATGATGCAGGCGGTGTGGTCGCGCCGCAGCGCGGCCATGGTTTCGGCCAGGCCATTGTCGCCGGCGCGGCCCAGTCGCAGGGTGTCGTCCCACGAGATCAGGCCGACGCCGCTGGACTGGCGCAAATCGGGCGGCTGGATGGCGATGACGGTGGGCGGCGTGGTGGCCTGCCAGCCGGCCGCCATCACCTTTTCGGTCAGCTGCCGAGTGGACGCGATGACGAACCGCGCCCCCGAATTGTTCAGGACGTGCAGGTGGTCGGAGGCGGTATTGGTGGTGTAGGCCGGCACGGTGATACCGCCGGCCGCCATGATCGCCAGGTCGGCGACCACCCATTCGGGACGGTTCTCGGATACCAGCATCACCCGGTCGCCGCGTTGCAGGCCCAAGGTCCTCAGGCCCACCGCCAGGTCGAGAATGTCGGCCCGCACCTCGGCCCAGGAGCGGGCTATCCAGGCGCCCTCGCGCTTCGCCCACAGGAAGGGGGCGTCGCCCTTTTGCCCGGCCTGGGCCATGAAGAGGGCGACCACGCTTTGGCAATTGGCGGAATCGATGGGCTTGGCAATCGGCATGGACGTGTTCCGAAGTTTTCCCTGAAGCCTTGATTACGCGGCAAAAGCGACTTTTGATAGGCGCCGTTCTTGGCCGTTTTGGCTCGAATACCCATATCCCGTCCCGGGCAAGGAGTCACTGTATGACCGTCATCGAAACCCTTGGTTCTCTCCCGGAATGGGACCTGTCCGACCTCTACCCCTCTCCCGATTCTCCCCAATTGGATTCCGATCTGGCGGCGATAGAGGCCGCGGCCAAGGCGTTCCATCAGGCCTATAACGGCCGTCTGGCCGAAATATCCGGTGACCAGTTGGGTGAGGCCATCGCCGAGTACGAGCGTATGGGCGAGGTCATGTATCGCGCCGCCTCGTATGCCCAATTGCTCTATGCCGGCGACCAGACCGACCCCGAGCGCGGCCGCTTCTACCAGGGCATCCAGGAGCGGGTGACCGACATCTCCATCCACACCCTGTTCTTCACCCTTGAGCTGAACCGGCTGGACGACGACGTGCTGGTCGAGAAACTATCCTCGCCCAAGACCAAGCATTACGCCCCCTGGCTGCGCGACGTGCGCATGTTCCGCCCGCACCAGCTGTCCGACGAGGTGGAGCAGCTGCTGCACGAACAGTCGGTGGTGGGCCACGCCGCCTGGAGCCGTCTGTTCGACGAGACCATGGCGCGGCTGCGTTTTCCGCTGGGCGACAAGCAGCTGACCTCGGCCGAGGCGCTGCACCTGATGAGCGACCGCGATCCGGCCAAGCGCCAGGCCGCCGCCAAGACCCTGGGCAAGGTGCTGGGAGACAATTCCTCGCTGTTCGCGCTGGTCACCAACACGCTCGCCAAGTCCAAGGAGCTGGAGGACAAGTGGCGCCATTATCCGCGCCCGCAATCCTACCGCAACCTGTCCAACCAGGTTGAGGACGAGGTGGTGGACGCGCTGGTCTCGGCGGTCAGGGGCTGCTACGGGCTGCTCAGCCACCGGTACTACAAGCTGAAGGCCAAGTGGTTCGGCGTCGACCAACTGGATTATTGGGACCGCAACGCCCCGCTGCCCGACGATTCCGACCGCACCTTCACCTGGGAACAGGCGCGCGACACCGTGCTGGGCGCCTATGGCGCGTTCAGCCCCGACATGGCGGCGGTGGGCAAGCGGTTCTTCGACAGCAACTGGATCGACGCGCCGGTGCGTCCGGGCAAGTCGCCCGGTGCCTTCGCCCACCCCACGGTGACCACCGTCCACCCCTATCTGCTGGTGAACTTCCAGGGCAAGGCGCGCGACGTCATGACTCTGGCGCACGAGCTGGGACACGGCGTCCATCAGGTGCTGGCGGCGGGAAAGGGCGGCCTGATGGCCAACACGCCGCTGACGCTGGCCGAGACCGCCTCGGTGTTCGGCGAGATGCTGACCTTCCAGTCCATGCTGGCGGCCGAGAGCGAGCCCGTCCGCCGCAAGGCCATGCTGGCGGGCAAGGTCGAGGACATGCTGAACACGGTGGTGCGCCAGGTCGCCTTCTACCAGTTCGAAAGCCTGGTGCATGAGGAACGCCGCCGGGGCGAGCTGCCGGCCGAGCGCATCGGCGAGCTGTGGATGCATGTGCAGACCGATTCCTTGGGCCCGGCGCTGCGCTTCCACGACGAGTACAAGTGGTTCTGGACCTACATCCCCCACTTCATCCACTCGCCCTTCTACGTCTATGCCTACGCCTTCGGCGATTGCCTGGTGAACTCGCTGTATTCGGTTCACCGCTCGGGCAAGGTGGCCGATTTCCCGGCCAAGTACATGGACATGCTGCGTGCCGGCGGCGTGTCCCGCCACAAGGAGCTGCTGGCGCCCTTCGGCCTCGACGCCACCGACCCGGCGTTCTGGCGTCAGGGCCTGGACGTGGTGCTGGGTTTCATCGACGAGCTGGAAGGGATGTAATTCACCACAGAGGCGCAGAGGACGTTCGGTCCTCAAGCTTGGCCATGACGGTGCCATCTTCCTCTGTGCCTCTGTGTCTCTGTGGTTCACTCGCCGGAAGGTGCGGAAACGATGCCTGACGAAGTCAACTCCATCGGCGGCCGGGTCAAACGCTATGCCCAGGTGGGCGTCGCGGTAGGCGGGCTGGCGGCCCGGCTGGGGGCCGAGCGGGTGCTGGGCGTCAAGCTGGACCGCGAAAGGCACGCGGCCGAGCTGAAGACGGCGCTGGGCGGGCTGAAAGGTCCGCTGATGAAGGTGGCGCAGATCCTGTCCACCATTCCCGAGGCGATGCCGCGCGAATACACGCTGGAGCTGGCCCAGTTGCAATCCAACGCGCCGCATATGGGCTGGCCCTTCGTCAAGCGGCGCATGGCGGCCGAGCTGGGGGGCGACTGGCAGAGCCGGTTCAAGTC
>DATJKV010000158.1:0-5626 GCA_035491155.1 Magnetospirillum sp.
CCATCCTGGGCGAGCCCCTGGCTCGACGTGCCTTCTGCGCCCTGCGGCCGGGCGACCGGCGCAAGGGACGGGCCGAAGAAGCGCTATTGCGGATGATCCGGGAAGGTTAGAACGCTCGCCGTGCCCGCAAGGCGGCGGAAATGGTGCCGTCGTCCAGGTAGTCCAGTTCGCCGCCCACCGGCACGCCGTGGGCAAGGCCGGAGACGGTGACGTTGGCCGAACCCAGCCGCTCGGCGATGTAATGGGCGGTGGTCTGGCCCTCCACCGTGGCCGGCGTGGCGAGGATGATCTCGCTCACCTGCGCGGCCGAAGCGCGTTCTACCAAACGGGCGATGCCCAATTCCTCGGGTCCGATGCCGTCCAAGGCGCTCAAAAGCCCGCCCAGCACGTGGTAGCGGCCGCGAAAGGCGCCGGTGCGCTCCATTGCCCACAACGCCCCGACATCCTCGACCACGCAGAGAACCGCCGGGTCGCGGCGGTCGTCACGGCAGATGGCGCAGGGATCGAGGCTGTCGAAATTGCCGCAGACCGAGCAGGTCTTCACCTTCTCGGCGGTTTCCGCCATGGCCTGCGCAAGTGGTTGTAGGAGAACCTCGCGCTTCTCTACCAAATGCAGGGCTGCACGGCGTGCCGAGCGCGGACCCAAGCCCGGCAACCGCGAAAGAAGTTGAATCAGGCGCTCGATCTCGGGTCCGACCATTGTGGAAATTCCGGCCTCAGAACGGCAGCTTCATGCCGGCCGGCAGATTCAGGCCGCCGGTGATCTTGCTCATCTCGTCCTGCATGGCCGTCTCGGCCTTGACCTTGGCGTCGTTGAAGGCGGCAACGATAAGGTCTTCCAGCACTTCCACGTCGTCGGGGGTGACCAGCGAGGGATCGATCTTGATGCCCTTCAGCTCGAACTTGCCGTTCAGCGTCACCTTGAGCATGCCGCCGCCCGAGGCGCCGGTGACTTCCAGCTCGCCCAGCTTGGCCTGCATCTCGGCCATCTTGCTCTGCATCTGCTGGGCCTGCTTCATCAGGTTGCCAAGGTTCTTCATGCTTCCTCTTCTCCTGGGTTCATATCGGCATCGAAAGCCAGGTCGCCCTCCTCGGGCTCCTCGGCTGCCATGTCGCGCACCACTTCGATGGTGGCGCCGGGGAATGTCGCCATCACCGCCTGGACCAACGGATGGTTGGCGGCGTCCTGGCGCCGCTTGTTCTCGGCGATGATCTCCTGCTCGGCCAGCGTCGGCTCGGCCGGGTCGGTGGTGTTGACGGTGACGATCCAGCGCCGCCCGGTCCACTCACCCAGCAAACGCGAAAGCCGGGGGGCAAGGTCATTAGGCGCCGAGTTGTGCGGACGAAACTCGATCCTTCCGGCCTCGAAACGGACCAGGCTGACCTGGTTGCGCAAGGCCACCGCCAGGATGCCTTCGCGTTTGTCCGAGAACAGCTGGGCCACCTCGGCAAAGCTGGCCGGCATGGGCGGCAATTGCAGCGGCTCGGGCGCCGGGGCCAATTTAAGTGCAGTCGCTCCACCGCCGTTGCCGGGGCCGACGAACGAACCGGCCATGGCGGGAGCCCCACCCCCCGATGCACTCCCGGCGGGAGAGCCGGCCGGCACGCCGCCGCCACCGCCCGGACCACGCGGGGCCGGCGGATTGGCGCGCAGCTGCTCGATCAGCTCGGCCGGGGTCGGCAAATCGGCGGCATAGGCCAGCCGGACGATGGCCATCTCGGCCGCCTGCAATGGATTGGGCGCGGTTCGGGTTTCCTGCAGGCCCTTCAGCAGCATCTGCCAACCCCGCGTGAGCTGGGCCATGGACAGCCCTTCCGCCATGGACTTGCCCTTGACCCGCTCGGTTTCCGAGGCGGTTCCGGACTCGGCGGCGTCGGGGGTGACCTTGAGGCGAGTCAGCCAGTGGGTCAGCTCCAACATGTCCTGGAGCACTACCGCCGGATCGGCGCCGAGCGCGTATTGCTCGCCCATCATGTCGAGCGCGTCGGCCACCTGGCCCTTCATCACCTGCTCGAACAGATCGAACACGCGGGCGCGGTCGGCCAGGCCCAGCATGTCGCGCACCTGGGCCTCGGTGACCAGGCCGGCACCGTGGCTGATGGCCTGGTCCAGCAGCGACAGGCCGTCGCGCACCGAACCGTCGGCGGCGCGCGCGATCAGCTTGAGCGCGCCCTCCTCGATCTGGGCGGCTTCCTTCTCGACGATGCCGGCAAAATGTTTCGCCAGCACATCCATCTCCACCCGGCGCAGGTCGAAGCGCTGGCAGCGCGACAGCACGGTCACCGGGATCTTGCGGATCTCGGTGGTGGCGAAGATGAACTTCACATGCTCGGGCGGTTCCTCAAGCGTCTTCAGCAGCGCGTTGAACGCCGCCGTCGACAGCATGTGGACCTCGTCGATGATGTAGACCTTGAACCGCGCCGAGGTGGGGCGATAGCGCACGCCCTCGATGATCTCGCGGATGTCGTTGACGCCGGTGCGGCTGGCCGCGTCCATCTCCAGGATGTCGACGTGGCGGTCCTCGGCGATGGCGCGGCAGTTCTCGCACACGCCGCAAGGATCGATGGTGGGGCCGCCCTGGCCGTCGGCACCGACGCAGTTCAGCGCCCGGGCGATGATGCGGGCGGTAGTGGTCTTGCCCACGCCGCGCACGCCGGTCAGCACGAAGGCATGCGCCAGGCGGCCGGACTGGATGGCGTTGGTGAGCGTGCGCACCATCGCCTCTTGCCCGATCAGGGACGAGAAATCCGTCGGCCGGTACTTGCGGGCGAGGACGCGGTATGGAGCGGGCGCTGGGCTGTCGGTCATGGGCTGAGACAATATATCGGCGCACGGCCGGTGGAAAGCATCGCCTGCCCTTGGCCCCTCTCCCGCTGGCGGGAGAGGGTCGCGCGCTACCCCCGCCACCCCTTGATCGCCTCGATCAGGCCGTTGGTGGAGGAATCGTGGGCGGTGACCGGGGCGGGCTGGGTCAATTCGGGCAGGATCTTCTTGGCCAGTTGCTTGCCCAGTTCGACGCCCCATTGGTCGAAGGAATTGACGTCCCACAGCACGCCCTGGACGAACACCTTGTGCTCGTACAGCGCGATGAGCATGCCCAGCGTCCTGGGGTCCAGCGTCTTGTAGAGCAGCGAATTGGTCGGGCGGTTGCCGCTGAACACCCGGTGCGCCGCCTCGGGCTCGGACAGCTTGGGATTCTCGGTCTTGACCTCGTCCAGCGTCTTGCCGCGCATCAACGCTTCCGGCTGCGCAAGGAAATTGGCCAGCAGCATCAGGTGGTGCTCGCCCACCGGATTGTGGGTCGTCGCCGAAGCCAGGAAGTCGCAGGGGATCGGCTTGGTACCCTGGTGGATCAACTGGTAGAAGGCGTGCTGGCCGTTGGTGCCGGGCTCGCCGAAGACGATGGGGCCGGTCTGCCAGGTGACGGGCGTGCCGTCGCGCGCCGTGCCCTTGCCGTTGGATTCCATGTCCAACTGCTGGAGATAGGCCGGCAGCCGGTGCAGGTACTGATCGTAGGGCAGCACCGCATAGGCCTGGGAGCCGAGGAAGTTGTTGTACCAAAGCCCCAACAGCGCCAGCACCACCGGCATGTTGGCCTCGAACGGCGCGGTGCGGAAATGCTCGTCCATGGCGTGGGCGCCGGCCAGCAATTCCTCGAAGCGATCGAAGCCGATGGCCACGGCGATGGACAGGCCGATGGCCGACCACAGCGAGTAGCGGCCACCCACCCAGTCCCAGAACTCGAACATGTTGGCCGGGTCGATGCCGAAGGCGCGCACCGCCGGCTCGTTGGTGGACAGTGCCACGAAATGTTTCGGCACCGCCGCCGCGCCCAGCTTGCCCACCAGCCAGTCCTTGGCGGTGGTGGCGTTGGCGATGGTCTCCTGGGTGGTGAAGGTCTTCGACGCCACGATGAACAGGGTCGTTTCGGGGTCGGCGAGCTTCAGCGTCTCGGCGATGTGGGTGCCGTCCACGTTGGAGACGAAGCGTACGCCCAAGCCGTCCTGGTGATAGGGCTTCAGCGCCTCGGTCACCATCACCGGGCCCAAATCGGAGCCGCCGATGCCGATGTTGACCACGGTGGCGATGCGCTTGCCGGTGGCACCGGTCCACGCGCCCGAGCGCACCCGCTCGGCAAAGTCCTTCATCTTGGCCAGCACGGCATTGATGCCGGGCATGACGTCGTGGCCGTCCACCAGGATCGGACGATTGGACCGGTTGCGCAACGCCACGTGCAGCACCGCCCGGTTCTCGGTGGTGTTGATGTGCTCGCCCGAGAACATGCGGGCGCGCCAGTCCTCCAGCCCGGACTGGCGGGCGAGGTCGGCGAGCAGCGCCACCGTCTCGTGGGCGATGCGGTTCTTGGAGTAATCCAGAAGCAGGTCGCCCAGCCGCAGCGAGAAGGCGGCGAAGCGGTTGGGGTCGCGGGCGAACATGTCGCGCATCTGCTCGGCCGCCATGCCCCGCGCGTGAGCCTCGAGCGCCCGCCAGGCGGGCAGTTGCGTGGGATGCGCCATGACCGTCCTCTCCCCCTTATTGCTCTTACGCGTTGAAACCTTAACACCGGCCCGCCGTTCCGACCATCCCCCCACCCGAGGCAGGGTCATGCTTCATGGAGGTGTCATCAGTGCCTTCCCCGTTCACCCTGAACGACGGGAAAGGCCATTGGCACCCCCGCCCCTTCGGCGTATGGTTGGCTTTGCGGCAACACGCAGTCGCATAATATTTTAGGCCTGAGGCTCGGACGGGCCGGCCTTGATCCCTAATAAAGGATTGCCCGTGAAACACGCCGCCGCCCTCGCCGTCGCCGCCTTCCTCCTGCCCGCCGCCGCCAGCGCCCATTTCCAGGAGATCATTCCCTCGACCGACATCGTGCCCGAGGCGGGCGACCACACAGTCAAGCTGGAGCTGACCTTCACCCATCCCATGGAGATGGGGCCGGTAATGGACATGGCCGCGCCGGTGCGCTTCGGCATGCTGGCCGACGGCAAGGTTCAGGACCTGAAGGGACAGCTGGCGACGACCAAGAAGGACGGCAAGACCGCGTATACGGCGACCGCCAAGCTGACGCGGCCCGGCGACTACGTATTCTTCGTCGAGCCGGCGCCCTATTGGGAGCCGGCCGAGGGCAAATACATCGTCCACTACGCCAAGGCGGTGGTGGATCTGGGGTCCGGCACCGGCTGGGACAAATTGGTCGGCCTGCCGGTGGAGATCGAGCCGCTGGTGCGCCCCTACGGCCTGTGGAACGGCAACCTGTTCCGGGGAATCGTGCGCAAGAACGGCAAGCCGGTGCCCTTCGCCGAGATCGAGGTAGAGTGGAAGAACGACGGCAGCATCAAGCCGCCATCCGACCCCTTCGTCACCCAGGTGATCAAGGCCGATGCCTCGGGCCAGTTCGCCTATGCGCTGCCGCGCGCCGGCTGGTGGGGCTTCGCCGCCCTGATGGAGAGCGACGCCCCCATGAAATCGCCCGATGGCAAGCCGGCCAAGGTGGAGCTGGGCGGTCTGATGTGGGTCAAAGCCGTGGACATGAAGTAATGGCGCACATCCCCGACGGCGTCGTCTCGCTTCCCGTCCTGCTGGCCGGCGCCGCCGTCACCGCCGGCGGCGTGGGCCTGGGGC
>DATJKV010000159.1:0-4414 GCA_035491155.1 Magnetospirillum sp.
AGAAACAATTTTTGCGTTAGGCACAGACTTTTGGCCTGGCGTGCTTGCCCGCAGCGCGGCTTAAGCATATCCCCTAAGCACAAACCTAGGGGATAGCAGAGGGCCTGCGATGCGCGTCAACGAGCCGATCACCGACCGTGAAATTCTCATGCCTGAGGGCGAGCTGTTGGTCAGCCGCACCGATCCGGGTGGACGCATCACCTTCGTCAACCGGGCCTTCATCGCCATCAGCGGCTATACCGAGGACGAGCTGATCGGCCAGCCCCATAACCTGATCCGCCACCCGCATATGCCTCCGGCCGCCTTCGCCGATTTGTGGGCGACGGTGAAGGCGGGGCGCCCGTGGGAAGGGCTGGTCAAGAACCGGGCCAAGAACGGCGACTTCTATTGGGTGCGGGCCAACGTGACGCCGGTGGTCGAGGACGGCCAGCTGACCGGCTATATCTCGATCCGTTCCCGCCCCTCGCGCGAACAGGTGGCCGCCGCCGAGGCGGCCTACGCCCGCATTCGCGGCGGCGACACCTCGCTGAAGGTGGTCGAGGGCGACGCGGTGCCCAACCGCGTTTCGCACCGCGCCAAGGTGTTCCTGTCCGCCGTCACCGGCAGGCTGATGGTGCTGTTCGCCGGCCTGATCCTGATGATGGCGCTGGTGGGCAGCCTTGGCTTGACGGGCATGCGCGACACCAACGGGGCGCTGCGTGAAACCTTCGAGCACCGCACCGTGCCGGCCGGCCAGATCGGCGATATCATCGACCGCATGCGCGACAACCCTCAGCAGCCAACCTTGCTGGTGATCGACCTGCGCGACGGTGCGGACGAGAAAGTGATCCAGGGCCGGATTGCCCGCATCCAGGACAATATCGCCCAGATCAACGAGCTGTGGGGGCGCTTCAGCGCCAAGCACATGACCCCCGACGAGGCCCAACTGGCCGCCAAGTTCGCCCAGCAGCGCACCGACTTCGTCCAGCAGGGTCTGCTGCCGGCCATCGAGGCGGCCAAGGCATCCGATCCGCTGCGCATCGAATCCCTGTTCGCCAAGCAGATCGTGCCGCTGTTCGAGGCCGCCCACGCCACCAACCGCGAACTGTTGCAAATGCAGATCAAGGTGGCCGGCGATGATTTCGCCGAAGCCTCGGCCGACTTCAACTTCCACCTGTTCACCATGCTGGCCATCGTGGTGGTGGCGGTGGTGGTCACCGCCATCGGCGGCCGGGTGTTGCTGCAGGCTGTGCGCCGTCCACTCGCCCGGTTCGAGGGCCATTTCGACTCCATCGCTCGCAGCGACTTCAGCCACGATATCGAGAACCCGGCGGCCGCGGAGTTCCGGCGCCTCACCGTGCTGTTGCGGGCCATGAAGGCCAAGCTGGCCTATAACGCCCAGGAGCGCGCCGAGCACGAACGCAAGGCCAACGAAGAGCGCGCCAAGGCGCTGGAGGACATGGCCACGACGGTGGAGCGCGAGGCCGGCGCGGCGGTGGAGAAGGTCGCCGGGCGCACCGCCCAGATGGCCGGTGATGCCGAGGCCATGGCCCACTCCGCCGGACGCGTGTCCGAGCATAGCTCGGGCGTGGCCGCGGCGGCCGAGGAGGCCCTTGCCAATGCCCAGGCGGTGGCCGGCGCCGCCGAGGAGATGGCTGCCTCGATCCAGGAAATCGCGTCGCAAGTCGCCTATGCCGGCGACGTCACCCGAACTTCGGTGCAGGAGAGCGAGCAGGCACAGCACACCATCGCCTCGCTGGCCGACGAGGTGGCCAAGATCGGCGAGATCGCCACCCTGATCTCGGCCATCGCCGGCCAGACCAACCTGCTGGCGCTGAACGCCACCATCGAAGCGGCGCGCGCCGGCGAGGCCGGCAAGGGGTTCGCCGTCGTGGCCAACGAAGTGAAGAATCTGGCGACCCAGACCGCCCGCTCCACCGAGGAGATCACCACCCAGATCGGCAAGATTCAGGCGCTGACCCACGACGTAGTGGCCGTGGTGGACGGCATCGGCGGTTCGATCCGCCGTATCGACGAGGTATCGGCCTCCATCGCCGCCGCCATGGAGGAGCAGAGCGCCGCCACCGCCGAGATCAGCCGCAACGTGGTCGAGACCAGCTCGGCGGCGCAAGAGGTGTCCAAGCTGATCGCCAGCGTCTCGCGCGACGCCGCCGAGACCGGCGGCCAGGCTGGCGACGTGCGTCAGGCATCGTCCGAGGTGTCCCACTCCATCCACGAGCTGCGCCAGGTGCTGGTGCGCATCGTCCGTACCTCCACTAAGGAGGCCGATCGCCGCATCTGCCAGCGCGTGGCCGTGCGGGTGCCGTGCTCCGTCACCATCGGGTCCGAGACCCTGGCCGGCGAAACCGAGGACATCTCGGCCGGCGGCGCCGCCGTGTTGGGCACCCCCGAGACCCCGGCCGGCACCCGCGTCACTCTGTCACTCGCCGGCCAGTCTATGACCTGCGACGTACGCACCTGGGAAGATGGCAGGATGCACCTGGTCTTCATGGATAGCCGCGAGCGCGGCCAGGCCCTGGTCAGGGCCGTCACCGGCCGCGACGCACCCTGCGTGGCGTAACGCTTTCCGCCCTCCCGCGCTCTGGGCGTGGGAGGGCGATGCCAGGCCTTCATTGCCGTTTTGCTGCACTGCAAAAAAATTCTTGCATCGGCTTCCGAACGAGGTATCCTGTGCCTCATGTTGCAGTGCACAAAGACCCCAGCCTGGCGGTCGGCGGCTTAAACGAAGGACCAACACCATGACCGTGAAGATCGAAGGTTTCGACAAGTTCATCGGCTTCGGCAAGGACAACGCCGAGGCTGTGGTTAAGAGCTCCACCCTGGCCGTCAAGGGCTTCGAGGAGATCGCCAAGGCCTCGCAGGCCTATCTGGCCCAGTCGGCCGAGAAGACCGACGCCGCGGTCAAGGCCCTGTTCGCCGTGAAGACCCCGGCCGAGTTCGCCGACCTGCAGGGCAAGCTGGCCCGCGAGTCCATCGAGGCTGCCATCGCCGAAAGCCGCAAGCTGGCCGAGCTGTCCCAGTCCGTGTTCTCTGCCGCGCTCGAGCCCTTGAACGCCCGCATTGCCGCGTTCCAGTCGCTGGTCAAGTCCGCCGCTTGATCTGCCACTTGGGTTGAGTGCGGTTGGGGACCGGGTTCCTCCTCCCACCCGGTCCCCAGCTTTTCCAAGCGCATCCAAGTACCGACTGACGCCCGCCCCATCCTCCCTGGGGCGGGCGTTTTTTCGTCCCAAAAATGTTTCAATCGCGGGCCTGCTCCTCTACCCTTTCGGTGAGGAGGAACTATCCGTATGCGCTTTAACGGCACCGAGTCCTACATCGCCACCGACGATTTGATGGTCGCGGTCAACGCGGCGTTGACGCTTGAGCGCCCGCTGCTGGTCAAGGGCGAGCCCGGCACCGGCAAGACCGTGCTGGCGCAGGAGGTGGCCAAGGCGCTGGGGCGCGAGCTGATCGCCTGGCACATCAAGTCCACCACCAAGGCCCAGCAGGGCCTGTACGAGTACGACGCGGTGGCGCGCCTGCGCGATTCCCAGCTGGGCGACGGCCGGGTGCACGACATCGCCAATTACATCGTCAAGGGCAAGCTGTGGCAGGCCTTCGAGGCCGAGACCGTGCCGGTGCTGCTGATCGACGAGATCGACAAGGCTGACATCGAGTTTCCCAACGACCTGCTGCTGGAACTGGACCGCATGGAGTTCCACGTCTACGAGACCAAGCAGGTGGTCAAGGCGCGCCAGCGCCCGCTGGTGATCATCACCTCCAACAACGAGAAGGAGTTGCCCGACGCCTTCCTGCGCCGCTGCTTCTTCCACTACATCCGCTTCCCTGACCAGGACACCATGGCCCGCATCGCCGAGGTCCATTTCCCCGGCGTCAAGCCCATGCTGCTGCGTGAGGCATTGAGGGTTTTCTTCGAGGTGCGCGAGGTGCCGGGACTGAAGAAAAAGCCGTCCACCTCGGAACTGCTGGATTGGCTGAAATTGCTGCTGGCCGAGGACCTGGGCCCCGAAGACCTGCGCGACAAGGATACGCGCTCGTTGATTCCCCGGCTGCACGGCGCCCTGCTGAAGAACGAGCAGGACGTCCACCTGTTCGAGCGCCTGGCGTTCCTGGCGCGGCGCGGCGCCTGATGTTCGCGCACCTGATCGAGGGGCTGCGCCAGGCTGGGCTGCCCACATCGATCACCGAATACCTCACGCTGCTCGGCGCGATGCGCGCCGGCGTCGCGCAATGGAGCGTGGATGACTTCTACTTCCTGAGCCGCGCCACGCTGGTGAAGGACGAGCGCTACCTGGATCGCTTCGACCGCGTGTTCGCACAGTGCTTCAAGGGGCTGGAGGCGCCGGAAGGCGTGCTGCCGCGGGAGTTGCCCGAGGAATGGCTGCGCAAGCTGGCGGAAAAGTTCCTGACGCCG
>DATJKV010000160.1:0-12664 GCA_035491155.1 Magnetospirillum sp.
CCCCCTCCCCCATAGCTAATCGTGTTCTTTCGTTTCCGCGCATGCGAGCACTCAGCCAACCATGACCGCCGACCTGCCGCCCACCGGCCAGACCCGCGACCCGCTCGGGCTTTTCGTCGAGCTGGGGCGGGACGCGCCTATCCGTCTGGATTGCGGCATCGAGCTGTCGCCGGTCACCGTGGGCTACCAGACCTATGGCCGGCTCAACGCCGAGCGTTCCAACGCCATCCTGATCTGCCACGCGCTGACGGCAGACCAGTACGTGGCCGACCCCCACCCCATCACCGGCAAGCCGGGCTGGTGGAACGACCTGGTGGGGCCGGGCCGGCTGTTCGACACCGACCGCTATTTCCTGATTTGCTCCAACGTACTGGGCGGCTGCATGGGCACCACCGGTCCGAAGGAGATCAATCCGGCGACCGACAAGGCCTGGGGCCAGGACTTCCCGGTCATCACCATCGCCGACATGGTCAAGGTGCAGGCCCGGCTGGTGGACCATCTGGGCATCGACCAGCTGTTCTGCGTAGTCGGTGGCTCCATGGGCGGCATGCAGGTGCTGGAATGGTGCACGTCGCGGCCCGAGCGGGTGTTCTCGGCCATCCCCATCGCCACCGCCGCCCGCCATTCGGCCCAGAACATCGCCTTCAACGAGGTCGGCCGCCAGGCGGTCATCGCAGACCCCGACTGGCGCGACGGCCGCTACATGGATTTCGACACCAAGCCGCGGCGCGGCCTGGCGGTGGCGCGTATGGCCGCCCACATCACCTATTTGTCCGAACCGGCGCTGCACCGCAAATTCGGTCGCAACCTGCAGGGCGACCGCGATGCCTTCGCCTACGGCTTTGGCGCCGAATTCCAGGTGGAAAGCTATCTGCGTCACCAGGGCTCGACCTTCGTCGATCGCTTCGACGCCAATTCATACCTCTACATCACCCGCGCCATGGACTATTTCGACTTGGCGGCGGAACACGACGGCCAGCTGTCCAACGCCTTCAAGGGCACCAAGACGCGGTTCTGCGTGGTGTCGTTCTCGTCGGACTGGCTGTTCCCCACCGTGGAAAGCCGCGCCGTCGTCCACGCGCTGAACGCGGTGGCGGCCAATGTCAGCTTCGTCGAGATCCAGTCGGACAAGGGCCACGACGCCTTCCTGCTGGATGAGCCCGAGTTCCACGCCACCCTGAGCGGCTTCCTCGAATCCGCCGCCGCCCGCCGCGGCCTGCCTGCGCCTAAGGGGTGATGCCATGATCATGTCCAACGGCAGCCTTCGCGTCGATCTGCGCCTCATCGCCGACATGGTCGAGACCGGCAGCCGCGTGCTCGACGTGGGCTGCGGCGACGGCACCCTGCTGTCCTGGCTGGGCAAGCACAAGGATGTGGACGGGCGCGGCATCGAGCTGTCCATGGCCGGTGTGTCGGCCGCCGTGGCGCAGGGCCTGTCGGTGATCCAGGGCGATGCCGACACCGACCTCAAGGACTACCCTTCGGGCGCCTTCGATACGGTGATCCTGAGCCAGACGCTGCAGGCCACCTACGAGCCCAAGACGGTGCTCAACAACATGCTGCGCATCGGCCGGCGCGCCATCGTCTCGTTCCCCAATTTCGGTCACTGGCGCGTCCGGATGGCGCTGGCCATGCAGGGCCGCATGCCGGTGACCGAGGCCCTGGCCTACGAGTGGTACGACACCCCCAATATCCACTTTTGCACCATCCGCGACTTTCTGGCGCTGTGCCGGGAGCTGGGTGTGACGGTGGAACGCGGCATCGCACTGAGCCGCGACGGCGGCGTCCTGACCATTGACGGTCAGGGCCGGTTTGCCAATCTGTTCGCCGAGCAGGGATTGTACGTGCTGAGCCGCCGGTAGGCCTGGCCCAGGGTCAGAACCTAGACCCGATCCTCGCCCACCCGCGAGAAACCCTGGGCCACCGGCAGGTAGCCGCGCCGTGCCGCCTTGGCCTCACGCAGGCCCGAAGCGGCGTAGATCTGCTTGGTGGCCTCGACCAGGTTCACCCCGGCGATACCTTCGCACCAGCGCTGGCCCAGTTCCTCGATGGCGGGTGCCAGGCGCAACGCCGTGCGCGAGGTGGTGGGCGGCAGAAACAGGGCACCGCCGGTGGTAACCGGAGTGAACATGTTGTCGCGCAAGAGCCGAGCCAGCTGCCCTGTGGTGTAAGGCCGCCCCTGGCCGAACGGCGTGCGCTCAAGCCGCGCCCAGATGCCGCGCCGGTTGGGGGCGACGATGCACAGCCGGCCGCCGTCGGCCAGCACACGCCAGATTTCGCGCATCATGCCGCGCACCTGTTCGGTGAATTCCAGCGCATGCACCAGCAGGATGCGGTCCATGGAACGGTCGGGCAGCGGCAGGTCGGCTTCGTCCGCCAGCAGGGTCATGCCCGGCCCCTCGGGCGGCCACGGCAGCACGCCCTGGCTGGCCGGCATCAGGGCGATGACCCGCTCGGATTCGGCCAGGAACGGACGCAAGAAAGGGGTGGCGAAGCCCACGCCGAGCACCCGCTGGCCGGCGACATCGGGCCACAGCTGGCGCAGGCGGCGGCGGATCATGCGCCTGGCCATCTGGCCCAGGCTGGTGTCGTAGAAGTCGCGCAGATCGACCACGTCGGTCCACATGGCCGGATAGGTCGGCATTGTCGGCACGTCCAGCCCTTTTCCCCGATGCAATGTCAAAGTCTAGCCTATTCGCCGACGTTGAGCAGCAATCCGCGCTGCCGTGCCACGTGGTGGGTATGCAGGAACAACGCCGTCGCCACGGCTACGTAGAATGCGTTCAGTGCCGCTGCCGAACCCAGCAAGTCCCAGCGGAAGAGGTGGTCGAACATCACCGAGCGCATGCCCTCGAACACGTGGGCCGGCGGCAAGGCCCAGGCCACGGGCCGCAGCCAGTCGGGCAAGGTGGCGATGGGGTAGTAGATGCCGGCCAGCGGCGCCACCGCGAAGATCAGCACCCAGGCCAGGCTTTCCGCCCCCAGGCCGAAACGCAGCACCAGCGCCGACACTGCCAGCCCGATGGCCCAGCCGGTGATCATCAGGTTGACCCAGAACGCCAGCAGCGGCAAGCCCAGGTCAAAGAGCGAGAAATGGTAGAGTGGGATGGCCAGCAGCGCCGCCGGCATCACCCCCAGGACGGTGCGGATTAGGCTCATGGTCAGCATGGCGGCCACCAGCTCGTGCGGGCGCAACGGGCTCACCGACAGGTGGCCCAAATTGCGTGAATACATCTCCTCCATGAAGGACAGCGAGACACCAAGATTGCCACGGAACATCACGTCCCACAGGATCACCGCGCCGATCAGCACGCCGCCCGCCTGCGCCACCCAGTCGGAATGGTGGCGGAAAAACTGGCTGGTGAAGCCCCACATGATCATGTTCACCGCCGGCCAATAGGCCATCTCCAGCACACGCGGCCACGAGCCGCGCAGGATGTAAAGGTGCCGCAGCACCATGGCATAGACGCGGCGGGCACTCACTGCGCCGCCTCCGTCTCCGGCCGCGCACGGTCTCGCGCGATGTCCAGGAAGACCTCCTCCATATTGGCACGGCCATAGCGGTCGATGAGGTCGCACGGCCCGCCCTGGTCGACGATGCGGCCGGCCTTGAGCATCAGCACATGGTCACACAGGCGCTCCACCTCGGTCATGTTGTGCGAGGCCAGCACGATGGTGGCGCCGGTCTGGCGCTGGTAGGCCTGGAAATAGCCGCGCACCCAGTCGGCGGTGTCGGGGTCGAGCGATGCGGTGGGCTCGTCCAGCAGCAGCAGTTCGGGGCGGTTGAGCAACGCCTTGGCCAAGGCGACGCGGGTCTTCTGCCCGGCCGACAACTTGCCCGAGGCGCGGTGGAGGAAGGGCTCCAGCTCCAGCTCGCGGGCCAGCTCATCGATGCGCGCCGGCAGATGGGCGACACCGTAGAGATGGCCGTAGACGGTCAAATTCTCACGCACGGTCAGGCGGTGCGGCAGATCCACGTAGGGGCTGGAGAAATTGAGGCGGGGCAGTACGCGATAGCGGTGCTTCACCATGTCCTCGCCCAACACCCGGATGGCGCCTGAGCTGGGCAACAGCAGGCCCAGCAGCATGGACAGCGTGGTGGTCTTGCCGGCGCCATTGCCCCCCAGCAACGCCGTGGTCGATCCGCGCGGCACGGTGAACGACACGTCGTCCACCGCCGCCACCGGGCCGAACGTTTTACTAACGTGTTCAACCTGAAGGGCGAAGTTATGCATCGCCTGGATATAAGCCCGGAAACGGCCGGCTGCAAACGTGTCCGTGCGGGGGTGGCGCAACGGCGAGGGCTCCGCTAGCCTGTCGGCAACATTGCCTCGGGGATTGTTTCATGGTTCCGCACATCAAAATCGCCACCCCCTGTTATGGCGGCCTGGTCGGCCAGCTGTACATGCTGTCCGTAATCAAACTGATGCAGGCCGCGCCCCAGCTGGGGTTTCAGGTCAGCCTGGCTCTGCTGGGCGGCGACGCGCTGGTGTCGCGGGCACGCTCGACCCTGGTGGCCAGCTTCATGGACGCGCCCGAGGCCACCCACCTGCTGTTCATCGACGCCGACATCTCGTTCGAGCCGGAACAGGTCAAGCGCCTGCTGGACGCCGACAAGGATTTCGCCGCCGCCGCCTATCCCATGAAGCTGATCGACTGGGCCTGCCTGCCGCAGCGTTGCGTGGGCGGCGAAAGCCTGGCAACGGCCGGCCTGTCCTATGTGGGCGGCTTGTGCAAGGACGGCGAGGCGAAACGCGAGAACGGTTTCGCCACCTGCCGCTATGCCGGCGGCGGCTTCCAGCTGGTGCGCCGGGCGGTATTCGAGAAGATGTTCGCCGCTTACCCTGAGCTGCGCTTCAAGGCCACCCACGTTTACCCGGCGCCGCCCTCGGCCAGCCCCAACCTCTTTGCATTGTTCGAGCCCATGATCGACTCCGATGACGGGGCTTACGTCAGCGAGGATTACGCTTTCTGCCGCCGCTGGCGGGCCTTGGGCGGCGAAATCTGGCTGGATATGCAGAGCAAGCTGACCCACACCGGGCCGCAGAACTTCGCCGGCGATCTGTCGGTACGCCCCGACCAGGGCGCTTGACCGGGCTCAAGGCGGCATGTCCGACTAATTTGCTTAGGTATGGCAGCAACCCCCATCGGAGCATGCCATGACCGTTACCCTGTTGGACGTTCGCACCATCGCCCCGCGCGACCGCCACCCCCGCATCTTCGCCACCTTCGACGCGCTGGCTCCCGGTGCCGCCTTCGAGCTGGCCAACGATCACGATCCGCTGCCGCTTTACTACCAGTTCGCCGCCGAGCGCTCGGGCAAGTTCGAGTGGGCCTATCTGGAACAGGGTCCCGAAACTTGGCGCGTGCGCATCACCAAGGCGCGCGAAGGCGCGTCTTGCTGCGGAACGTGCGGCTGATGCATTTGCCCCTCTCCCGCTCGCGGGAGAGGGGTTTTTTATTAGTAGGCCCGTGACCGGGCGCGATTGCCGCCACGGCGGCGCAGGTCAGCGGCCAGGGTCTGTTCGATATGGCGGCCCTGGAACAGGGTGATGCCCACCGAGTGGCCGTATTCGATGGCCGAGGGAGTATCGCACCGCGCCAGGATGATGCGGGTGACGCCGATACGGCGCAGCGCCTCGGTCTTATTGTCCTTTTCCTCGGTCAGCGACGGGTCCCAGATCAGCTTGATCAGGTCGGCCCCCAGGCGCTCGCGGTCCACGAAGGGCAGCATGGAATAGGACAGGCCGTCGATGCAGATGCGATAGCCGCGGTCATGGGCGAAGTCGCGGGCGAACAGATAGGCGCCCAGATCGGCGAAGATGTCCACCTTCTGCAGTTCCAGCACGATGGTGCCGCGCATGCCGGCCTTGACGTTGTCGTCGAACACCATGAATTCCGGCGACAGCAAGGTCGAGACGTTCAGATTGATGCTGATGTCGCCTTCCAGGGTACGGTCGTCGTGCTTGTTCAAAAGCGACAGCACGCGGCGGTCCAGCGTCTCGGTCAACTGCTGGAACAGCCAGGGGCTGGAGTTCATGTTGACGCTGGGCATCAGCGTTTGCCGCAGGTCGGCGATGGAGATGAACAGCTCGTTGAATACCGGCTGCGGCGGCGCCTGCCCGACCACGGCGCACACCGCTTGGCGGCGCATCAGGTTGGCCAGGTCGGCCTGGCCCAACGCCGCTTCGACGCGGGCCAGCAGGTCGGGCGTGAAGGGCGCGCCCTTGGGCTTGTCGTCGGTCCGGGTTTCGCGGGCCACCCGCTCCTGCTCGACGCGGCGGCGGGCCTGCTCCTCCTGGAGCATCTTCTGCGCCAGCGCCACCAGCACGTCGTACTCGCGCTCCAGGTCGTACCAGGTGCAGAAGCTGCCCTTGCGACCTTGCGCGTCCTCGATGATCAACGGATCGTCCGAGAACAGGAAGCGCAGCTTGACGATGGCCGATTCCACCTCGTCCTGGGCCTGCGCCTTATAGACCACCATGAGATCCGAATTGGCCATGGTGAAGACCTGGGCCTGCAGCATCTTCACCAACTGCTCGAAGGTCGTGCCGGCGATCCGCATGTGGTGGTCGCGCCGGTTCTGGCTGAGCAGGCCGGACAGGTGCAGATGCACGGCACGCCGCTCGGCGCGGTGGCGCTCAAGCCGGCGCAGGTAATCCAGCAGCAGGCTTTCCTGGGCGGAGGGGCGGCCGGTGCTGGCCGGGGGCGAGCCGATCATGGACGGGCCTCCTAGCGCAGCGCCTTGAGGGGGGGGAAGAGGTCGAGCATGTCGTTGTTGCCGCATTCGACGCGCGGACGGCCCGAAATGACGCCGTGACGCTGGTTGCATTGCGCCAGGGTGCAGGCGGCGGCCTTATCGCACTGAGCCATGGTCACCGCTGCCACCATGGAATCCAGGAAGCGCCCCTGGAAATGGCGAATGCCCTGGTTGAGCCCCCAGGCAATGGCGGATTCGGTGTCGCAACGGGCCAGGATGATGTGCTCGAAGCCGACCGGGCCCAGTGCATGGCGCAGGTCCGAGGTAACCACCTCGTCGGCCATGTCGCTGCTCCAATTCACCTTGACGAAGTCGGTGTCGTACAATTCAGCGTCGATGAATTGCAGCGTAATGGGGCTCATGCCGTCCAGCACGCTCTTGTGGCCGCGGCTGCGCAGGAAGTCGCGCGCCTTGAAGAAGCCGTCCAGGTTGTTGAAGATGTCCACCAGCTGGAATTCCACCACCAGCCCGGCACGGCCGTGGATGGCCGCCTCGAAGTTGTGGAAGGCCGGCGTGTTCAGCGTCGCCATGTTCAGGTTGACCGAGAACGCCGTGGGCATCTTGCGGAATCCGGCGTCGCCCAGCACCGACAATACGCGCAGGTCCAGCACCTGGCTGAGATGTTGGAACAGCCAGCGGTTGGACAGGATGTTGACGTCGGGGGCCAGTACCTTTTGCAGGTCGGCGATGGACATGAAGAATTCCTGGAACGCCACCTCGGCGATCATCTTCTCGGAGAAGCGGACGCAGGGCTGGCGGCGCACCACACCGGCGATGTCGGTGGTGCCGATGGCCTCCAACACGCGGTTCAGGTTGCGGGCGTCCAGCGGCTGGATCTGCGGCGCCGTGCGCGCGCTGGCCTGACGCTTCTTGGCCTCGGCCAGCAACTGGCCGCAGACGGTGAAGAAGGTGTCGTACTCGGCTTCCAGGCTGTAATAGGTGACGAAGCGATCCTCGCCGTCGGCCGATTCGGCGTAGGTCAGCGGATCCTTCGAGAATAGGGCGCGCAGCTTGTAGACGATGGCGTCCAGATCGGCCAGGCGGGCGTCCTTACAGATCAGGACGATGTCATTATTGGTCAGCAGGAACATCTGCCCGCGGAACATGTCCACCATGGACTCGAACATGCGGAAGGCGATGCGAATTTTGGCGTCTTCACGGTTCTGCGGCAGCAATTCGGACAGGTGCAGATGCAGCGCCAGCCGACCCTCGCGGATACGGCCCACGCGTTCCGCGGCGTCGAAAAGCAGGCTTTCCGGCGTCACGATCTCTTGCGGTCTGTCTCCGAACGCGGAAGCGTTCATTCCATCCCCATTCTGGCGGATACCCCTGCCCCAACCCGGCCGTTGTTCGCGACCCGCAAGAGGAGCACCCTAGTTCCGGGCATCAAAATACATCGCCACCCCAGGCTCTCCTAGAGCGAAATGCATAAACCTGAAGCAGTTGCGCCGTTTCGCGCATGTATCCCCGCCGGCGACCGCGTCTATGCGGTGGGGGACATCCATGGCCGCATGGATCTGCTGGAGCGACTGCTGGAGCGCATCGCGGAGGACGCCGCCCGCTCGCGCCCCGATCGGGTGGCGCTGGTGTTCCTGGGCGACTACGTGGACCGGGGGCCGAATTCCAAGCAGGTGGTGGAGCGGCTGACCCAAGGCGCGCCCACTGATGGGCCGCTGGCCGGTGCCCATTGGGTTTGCTTGCGCGGCAACCATGAGGACTTCCTGCTGCGCTTCCTGGAAGATGCGTCGGTGGGTCCCATGTGGTGTTTGAACGGCGGCTTCGAGACGCTGCGCTCGTACATGGGCGAGCTGCCCGACAGGCTCAGCCTGGACATGGAGGTGCTGCAACAACTGCTGATCGAGGCGCTGCCGCCCCACCACCTGCGCTTCCTCACCCGACTGCCACTGACCCACCGCGAGGGCGATTATCTGTTCGTCCACGCCGGCATCCGCCCGGGTGTCGCCATTGAGGACCAGGAGCCCGCCGACCTGATGTGGATTCGCGACGACTTCCTGTTCGCTTCCAGCCCGGCCAGCATGGTCGTGGTGCACGGCCACACCCCTTGCCCCACCCCGGAAATCCGCCCCCACCGCATCGGCATCGATACCGGCGCCTACTACACCGGCAGCCTGACCGCTCTGGTGCTGGAGGGCACGGACCGGCGCTTCCTGGCCACCTGACCCGCAGGCTCCGCCGCGTCCATCCCAGCGCGCTCCGCCGCGTCCATTCCAGCGCGCTCCGCCGCGCCCGGCCGAGGTGGCTTGGACGAAAAGCTTGCATCGGCCCCGTCCTTCCGGTAACGCACCCCAAGGCTTCCCACAGGGTGTGACATGACCGAGATTTCGGCGCTGGTTGAACGGGTTGAACGGCTGAAGGGCACCCAGGTGCTGTGCATCGGCGACGCCATGCTGGACCGTTTCGTCTATGGCGCGGTGGACCGCATTTCACCCGAGGCTCCCATCCCGGTCCTGGCCATCGAGCGCGAGGACGCCATGCTGGGCGGCGCCGGCAACGTGGTGCGCAACCTGGTGGCGCTGGGCGCCCATCCCGCCTTCGTCGCCGTGGTGGGCGATGACGAGCCCGGCCGGGAGGTCGGGCGGCTGCTGGGCGAGCATGACGGCATCGACCCCTGCCTGGTGGTCGAGCCCGGCCGCCAGACCACCATCAAGACCCGCTTCTTCGCCAGCTCACAACAATTGCTGCGCGCCGATCGCGAGACCCGCGCCAAGCTGAGCGACCTCAGCCGCGACCAACTGCTGGCCCGCGCCGACAAGCTGATCGCCAAAACCGGCGTGGTGGTGTTGTCCGATTACGGCAAGGGCGTGCTGGCCCCGCCGGTGGTGGGCGAACTGATCCGCCGCGCCCGCGTGCAGGGCAAGCCGGTGATCGTCGACCCCAAGGGCACCGATTACACCCGCTATGGGGGCGCCACCCTGCTGACCCCGAACCGCAAGGAACTGCACGAAGCCACCGGCATGCCGGTGGACAGCGACGAGGCCGTGGTGGCGGCGGCGCGCTTGCTGATCGACACCTGCAAGGTGGACGCAGTGCTGGTCACCCGCAGCCAGGACGGCATGACCCTAGTGAGCGGCAACGGCGAGGTGCACCACCTGGCGGCCGAGGCGCGCGAGGTGTTCGACGTCTCCGGCGCCGGCGACACGGTAATCGCCACCCTGGCCGCCGCGGTAGCCTCGGGTGCGGGATTGCTGGAGGCGGCGCGCATCGCCAACGTGGCCGCCGGCATCGTGGTGGGCAAGGTGGGCACCGCCGTGGCTTATGCCGCCGAGGTGGTGAGCGCGCTCCATCACGACGAGATCCTGTCGGCCGAAACCAAGGTGGCCGGCGTCGAGGCCGCCTTGGACGTGGTCGAGCGTTGGCGCCGCAAGGGCTGCAAGGTGGGCTTCACCAACGGCTGCTTCGACCTGCTGCATCCCGGCCACGTCTCGCTGCTGGCCCAGGCCAAGGGCGCCTGCGACCGGCTGGTGGTGGGCCTCAATTCCGACGCCTCGGTCGGCCGCCTGAAGGGGCCGACCCGCCCGGTGCAGTCGGAAGCGGCGCGCGCCACCGTGTTGGCGTCGCTGGCCTCGGTGGATCTGGTGGTGATCTTCGGCGAGGACACTCCGCTGGAGCTGATCCGCACGCTGAAGCCCGACGTGCTGGTCAAGGGTGCCGACTACACGGTTGAAACCGTGGTGGGCGCGCCCGACGTGATGAGCTGGGGCGGACGCGTGGTGCTGGCCAATCTGGTAAACGGCCAGAGCACCACCAACACCATCAAGAGGATGAAGTCGTAATGGCCGACTACCCCCACCTGACCCAGCTGGGCCGCCAGTCGGCCATGCCCGCCTCGCCCGACGAGGCGGTGCTGGAGACGGTGCCCAACCCGCATCCCGACACCCCCTATCTGGTGCGCTTCACCGCGCCGGAATTCACCTCGCTGTGCCCCATCACCGGCCAGCCCGACTTCGCCCACCTAGTCATCGACTACGTCCCCGACGAGATGCTGGTGGAGTCCAAGTCGCTGAAGCTGTTCCTGGCCTCGTTCCGCAATCACGGCGCCTTCCACGAGGCCTGCACCGTGGGCATCGGCAAGCGGCTGGTGGACGCCTGCTCGCCGGTGTGGCTGCGTATCGGCGGCTATTGGTATCCGCGCGGCGGCATCCCCATCGACGTGTTCTGGCAGACCGGCGAACCGCCCGCCGGCCTGTTCCTGCCCGACCAGGGCGTGCCGACCTATCGCGGTCGCGGCTGAGAAAATTCACCACAAAGGCACAAAGGGCACAGAGATGCGGATCCTCGCAGCCCTGACCACCCTCAAGGAACCTTTATGTCCTTTGTGTCTTTGTGGTGAATGACCATGTCCGCCATCAAGGATTCCATCCGCGCCAAGGCGCTTGAACTGGGCTTCGACGCCGTCGGCTTCGCCCCCGCCTCGGGCACCTGGAGCGAGGGGCTGGAGGCGTTCGTGGCGGCCGGGCGGCATGGCGCCATGGGATGGATGGAGGAGCGGCGCGAACAGCGCGCCGCGCCCACCGGCCTGTGGCCCGAGGTGCGGGCGGTGGTGGTGCTGGGCGCCAATTACGGCCCGGCCGGCGACCCGCTGGCCCTGCTCTCCCAGCCCGAGCGCGGCAATATCAGCGTCTACGCCCGCAACAAGGACTATCACGACCTGGTGAAAAAGCGCCTGAAGGCGCTGGCGCGCTGGATGGTGGAAACCTGCGGCGGCGACGTGAAGGTGTTCGTGGATACCGCCCCGGTGATGGAGAAGCCGCTGGCGGCCCAGTCCGGCCTGGGCTGGCAAGGGCGCCATTCCAACGTCGTATCGCGCGCCTATGGCTCGTGGCTGTTCCTGGGCGAGGTCTACACCACCCTGGAGCTGGAGCCGGACCCTCCCGAGGCCGACCATTGCGGCCGCTGCACCCGCTGCCAGGATGCCTGCCCCACCGGGGCCATCCTGGAATTCGGCCGCGTCGACGCCCGGCGCTGCATCAGCTATCTGACCATCGAACACAAGGGGCCGATCCCCAAGGATTTGCGACCGCTGATGGGCAACCGCATCTACGGCTGCGACGACTGCCTGGCGGCCTGTCCGTGGAACAAATTCGCGCAAGCCACGTGCGAGCCCGACTTCCTGCCGCGGGCCGAGCTGACCGCGCCCCGGCTGGCCGATCTGGCCGAACTGGACGACGCATCGTTCCGTGAGGTGTTTTCCGGCTCGCCCATCAAACGCATCGGCCGTGATCGGCTGGTGCGCAACGTACTGGTGGCCATCGGCAACAGCAACCGGGCGGATTTGGCCGACGTGGCCCGTCGGCGACTGGAAGATGCCGACGATGCGGTCCGCGATGCGGCCGCGTGGGCGCTGAAGGCCATTGGAGGCGGGGCGGCCTGAACCGGCCGCCCCCGGCCTTCGGAAGTCCTGGCCTCCGGAAGTCCTGGACTGAACCCTTACTCGTCGGCGGCCAGGGCGCGAGCCAACTGGGACAGCGCTTCCTGATGCTTCTCGTTGGAAATGCTCGAGAAGTTACGCGCCAGTTCCAGACACATGCGCTGACGAGAGGTCAGATCGGTGGACCGCTCGCTGTCGAGGCCTTCGAAGAAATAGCTGACCGGAACACCCAAGACCTGGGCGATTTCGTACAAGCGGCCGGCCGAAATGCGGTTGATGCCGCGCTCGTATTTATGGGCCTGCTGGTAAGTCACGCCGATAAGGTCGGCCATCTGCTGCTGGGACAGGCCCAGCATGATACGGCGCTCGCGAATACGGGCCCCCACGTGCCGATCAGTATCATTTGCACGATTGGTCGGCCGGGCCGGCTTAGAGTCAGTCTTGGGCGTCATCGTTCTCGGCTGAATTTGGGTTGATGTCTCGTACTTGCGGGTGTCATCCGCTGTATCGGGCAT
>DATJKV010000161.1:0-2324 GCA_035491155.1 Magnetospirillum sp.
GGGCAACGATGATCGGTGAATTGTCCTACTTGAAACAAGCCGCCACCAGCTTGCGGAAGGCGTCCGCCCGGTGGCTGATGTCGTGCTTGGCCTGGGGTTCCATCTCGCCGAAGGTGATCTGGTGGCCCTTGGGCTGGAACATGGGGTCGTAGCCGAAGCCCTGGGCCCCGCGCGGCGGCCACACCAGATCGCCCGCCACCACGCCCTCGAAGGTCTCGCAATGGCCGTCGGGCCAAGCCAGGGCCAGGGCGCAGACGAAGCGGGCGTTGCGGTCGGAATTGGCACCCAGCTTGCCGTTCACCAGCGCCATGGCGGCGGCGAAATCCTTGGACGGGCCGGCCCAGCGGGCGGAATAGATGCCGGGGTCGCCGCCCAAGGCATCCACCGCCAGCCCCGAATCGTCGGCCAAAGCCGGCAGGTTGGCGGCCTTGGCGGCGGCGTGGGCCTTCAGCTCGGCATTGGCGACGAAGGTGGTGCCGGTCTCCTCGGGCTCGGGCAGGCCAAGCTCGCCGGCCGAGACCACCTCGACGCCGAACGGGGCGAGCAGTTCGCCGATCTCGCGCACCTTGCCCGCATTGTGGCTGGCGATGACCAGCTTGCCCGAGGAGAAATGCCGGCTCATGCCAACCCCAGCGCCTTCTTCTGCGCCGCCACCAGCTCGGCCACACCCTTCTCGGCCAAGGCGAGCAGGGTTTGGAACTGATCACGGCTGAACGGCCGTTCCTCGGCGGTGCCCTGCACCTCGACGATGCCGCCGGTGCCGGTCAGCACGAAATTGGAATCGGCCTGGGCCGAGCTGTCCTCGGCATAGTCCAGGTCCAGCACCGCACGGCCCTCGTAGATGCCGCAGGACACGGCGGCGAGATGGTCGATCAGCGGCACCGAGGCCAGCTTGCCGGCCGCCACCAGCTTCTGGAAGGCCAGATGCAGCGCCACGTAGGCGCCGGTGATGGAGGCGGTGCGGGTGCCACCATCGGCCTGCAGCACGTCGCAATCGACCTTGATCTGCATCTCGCCCATGGCGGTGAGGTCGGTGACGGCGCGCAACGAGCGGCCGATCAGGCGCTGGATTTCCTGGGTGCGGCCCGATTGCTTGCCCTTGGCGGCCTCGCGGTCGGTGCGCGAATGGGTCGAGCGCGGCAGCATGCCGTACTCGGCGGTGACCCAGCCCTTGCCCGAATTGCGCAGGAACGACGGCACCTTCTCCTCGACCGAGGCGGTGCACAGCACGTGGGTATCGCCGAAGCGGGCCAGGCACGAGCCCTCAGCGTACTTGGCGAAGCCGGGTTCCAGGGAAATGGCGCGAAGCTGGTCTAGGGCGCGGCCGGAAGGTCTCATGACGGCAGAATCTCTTGGCTGTGGATTGGGCCCGACCCTAGCGGCTCAGGGGCGCTTCGTCCACCCTTCAACCCCGCTCTTCCCTAAAGTTGACGACCCCCCACCCGCTCACTAGATTCCCTCGCGGCGAAACCTTTGGAAACGCTAACCGATGCTTCGCGGCCGAGGCCCAGTGATTACCGAGCTGAACGAGCGCTCGCGCGAGATTTTTCGACACATCGTCGAAGAATACGTGCACACGGGCGAACCCATCGGCTCGCGCACGCTGTCGCGCCGGCTGCCGGTGCATCTGTCGCCGGCCACCATCCGCAACGTCATGGCCGATCTCGAGGATCTGGGGCTGCTTTACGCGCCGCACACCTCGGCCGGCCGGCTGCCGACGCCGCAGGGCATGCGCATGTTCGTCAACGGCCTGCTGGAGGTGGGTGGCCTGCCCGACGACGAGCGCTCGGCCATCGACGCCCGGTGCCGGGCGGCGGGAAAAAGCGTCGAGCAGGTGCTGGCCGAGGCCATCGGCACCCTGTCGGGCCTGTCGCGCTGCGCCGGCATGGTGATCGCGCCTAAGATGCAGCGCAGCCTCAAGCACCTGGAATTCGTCTGGCTGGGCCGTGGCCGCGCTTTGGTGGTGCTGGTCACCGAGGACGGCATGGTGGAGAACCGCATCCTCGACCTGCCCGACGGCGTCGAGCCGTCCTCGCTGGTGGAGGCCACCAACTTCCTCAACCACCGCCTGGCCGGCCGCACGCTGGACGACGTGCGCGAAGAGGTGACGGCCGAATTGGATCAGCAGCGCCACCAGCTGGACGAGCTGACCCAGCGGGTGGTTCAGGCAGGCCTGGCCACCTGGTCGGGTGACGCCAGCCGCAGCGCGCTGATCGTGCGCGGCCAGTCGCATTTGTTGGAGGACGTTACCGCCGTCGAGGATCTGGAGCGCATCCGCACACTGTTCGACGCGCTGGAAACCTCGGAGCAGTTCCTGCGTTTGC
>DATJKV010000162.1:0-2838 GCA_035491155.1 Magnetospirillum sp.
GTCCGCCTGGCCGGCCCGCAGCTGGCGCGTTAGCAAGGGCAGCAGCGCCGTGCCGATGGCAATGCCGACCACGCCCAGCGGCAGCTGGTTCACCCGGTCGGCGTAATTCAGGTACGACACCGCGCCGTTGGCCACGGTCGAGGCGATCATGGTGTTGATCACCAGGTTGACCTGGTAGACGCCGGCGCCCACCGCCCCGGGCACGATGCGCTTGCCCAGCAGCTTGACCTCGGGGGTCAGGCGCGGCCGCACCGGCCGCAGCGGCACCCCGTCGTTGCGCACGGAAAACACCAGCCACGCGAACTGGGCGATTCCGGCGGCGAAGGTGCCCCAGGCCAAAGCGTGGCCGGGGGTGGCGGTGACCGGGGCCAGCGCCCACAGGCCGGCCATGGCCACCAGGTTCAGCAGCACCGGGGTGCCGGCGGCGGCGGCGAAGCGGCCCACGGAATTCAGCACGCCCGCTTGCAACGAGGTCAGCGAGATGAACAGCAAATAGGGGAAGCAGATGCGCGACAGTTCGATGGCCAGGTCCAGCTTGCCCTGCACCTCGGCGAAACCGGGGGCCAGCGCGTAGATGGCCCACGGCATGCCCAGCTCCACCAACGCGACGAACACGCCCAGCACCAGCGCCATCGCCGCCAGCGACTGTTCGGCGAAGGAGCGCGCCTCGGCTTCACCCTCGGCGGTGAGCTTGGCGGTGAACAGCGGTACGAAGGCGGCGTTGAAGGCGCCCTCGGCGAACAGCGAGCGGAACAGGTTGGGAAAGCGGAAGGCGACGAAGAAGGCGTCGGCCACGGCGCCCGCGCCCATGTACTGGGCGATCATCATCTCGCGCATCAGGCCGGTGATGCGCGACAGCATGGTGAAACCACCCACGGTGGCGATGGATCGGACGAGGCTCATGGGGGAGGGATTTAACCTGAAAAGGTTAAATTAGGAACCACCTCGTCCTGAACTCCCGCCTCCGCTGCGCTCCTGCGGGAGGGTGAGGGGGCGCGGACGTGCGGGCTACTCCGCCGCCTTGGCCGGGTTGGGCTCTTCCAGCGCCTTCATCAGCTCGACGCGGACCTGGTCAAGCTTGCGTTCGTGGCTGACCTTGAGGCCGAAAATATCTTTCACGTAGAACACGTCCACCACCCGCTCGCCATAGGTGGAAATGTGGGCCGAGGCGATCTGCAGGCCGGCGCGGGTCATGGCGGCGGTCAGGGCATAGAGCAGACCGGGGCGGTCGCGGCCGTTTACCTCCAGCAGGGTGTAGTTGGACGACGCCTTGTTGTCGACGATGACCCGCGGCGGCACCTTGAACACATGGGCACGGCTGGGCAGGTTGCCCTTGCGCGCCGCCAGCTCGCGGTCCAGGCGCATGCGGCCGGACAGCACCTGCTCGATCACCGTCGACAGCTTGGCCAGCTTGGACGAGGAATCGAAGGCGCCGCCCTCGGAATCCTGTACCCAGAAGGTGTCCAGCGCCATGCCGTTGGCCAGCGTGATGATCTTGGCGTCGACGATGTTGGCCCCCGACACCGCCATGGCGCCGGCGATCTGCGAGAACAGGCCGGGATGGTCGCTGGTGTAGACGGTTATTTCGGTAACGGCACGTTTGGCGTCGACGCGGGATTCTACCGTCAGCGGCGCTTTGGTCGCCTCGGCCTCGCGCACCAGGCGGGCATGGCGCAGGTGGGTGGCGGTGTCGAACGAGGTCCAGTAATTGGGATAGCCGCGGCCCATGTGGGCCTCGATGTCCCCGGGCGTCCACCGGGCGGCGGCCAGTTCGGCGCGCAGGGATTCCTGCGCCGCCTGGATGCGGGACTCGCGGCCCGCGGCCAGGCCGCCCATCATCACCTCTTCCGAGCGCAGGTACAGTTCGCGCAGCAGGCCGCCCTTCCAGCCGTTCCACACGGTGGGGCCGACGGCGCGGATGTCGGCCACGGTCAGGCACAACAGCAGACGCAGCCGCTCGGGGCTTTGCACCAATCCGACGAAGTCGGCGATGGTCTTGGGGTCGTCCACGTCGCGCTTGAAGGCGATGCGGCTCATGGTCAGGTGTTCGCGCACCAGCCAGGCCACGGTTTCCGTTTCGGCATCGGAAAGACCGAAGCGGGGGCACAGCTTCATGGCCACCTCGGCGCCCAGCACCGAATGGTCACCGTTGCGGCCCTTGGCGATGTCGTGCAGCAGCACCGAGAGGTACAGCACATTGCGCGACGCCACCTTGTGGATGACCTCGGACGATACCGGGGCCTCTTCCTGCAGCTCGCCGTTCTCGATGGCGTGCAGGATGCCGATCGCCTGCACGGTGTGCTCGTCCACCGTGTAGACGTGGTACATGTCGTACTGCATCTGGGCGACGACACGGCCGAAGTCCGGGATGAAACGGCCCAGCACCCCGGCCTCGTTCATGTGCCGCAGCGCCACCTCGGGGTTCTTGCGGCTGGTCAGCATGGCCAGGAACAGGGCGTTGGCCTGTTTGTCCTCGCGCACGCCGGCATCGATGCGCTTCAGGTTGCGGTGGACCAGATCCAGCGCCTTGGGGTGGATGTCGATGCCGCTGTCGTGGGCGGTGTGGAACAGGCGGATCATGGCCGCCGGGTCCTTCTCGAACTGGTCGTCCGAGGCCACGCTCAGGCGGTCGCCGTCCAGGCGGAAGCCGGCCACCATGCCGCGCTTGAACGACAGCAGGCGGCCCAGACGCAGCTTGGGCTTGCGCTTCTGCTGTTCCTCGGTCAGGGCGCAGAACAGGCGGGTCAGGTCACCCACGTCCTTGGCCACCAGGAAGAAGTGCTTCATGAAGCGCTCGACGCCTCTGCTGCCGGCGCGGTCGGCATAGCCCATGCGGCT
>DATJKV010000163.1:0-1664 GCA_035491155.1 Magnetospirillum sp.
TCGAGATCAAGGGTGGCCGGCTGCCCCGCCGACGTGGCACCCATCTCGATCGCAACCGTCATTCACCTGCTCCCTTGAACCCGGGCATGGACTCTCGCCAAGGGGGCGTCGGAGTCAAGACTTTCAACACACCACCACCGCCACTTGCTTGGTGAACGGCGCCAACGCGATCACGCGCCATGCCACCCCGGTCTCGGCCACGAACTCGGCAAAGGCCTTGAACTCGTCCTCGGCCCAGGTGCGGTTGCCGATGAATTCGTCGAATACCAGCACGGTGCCGGGGACGATGCGGTCCTTCAGACGGCTCAACACGAAGCGGGCCGAGGAATAGATGTCGCTGTCCACGTTGACCAGCCGCACCGGGCCGGGATGGGCGGCCAGGAACGGCTCCAGAATGTCCTCGAACCAGCCGGCATGCAGGCTGACATTGGCCGGCACCTCGGGCAAAGCGGCGCCGGTGGTCAGCACGCCGGCCGGCTCGCTGCCCCATGATTGCGGCAGCCCTTCGAAGGAATCGAAGCCGTATACCTGCTGGCCCGCCACACCGGCCAGCACGGTGATGGAGGTGCCGCGCCGCACGCCGAATTCCAGCACCAACCCCGCGCCCTTGGCCTCGCCCATGGCGAAGCGCAGCAGGGACGCCGACAGGCCGAACTGCCGGGCTCCGGCGGCATGGGGCAACAGCGCCCGCACCCCGTCCACCAAGGCGCAGCGGGCGGGGTGCGGGGCCACATGGGTGTGCACCAGCTCGTCCGCCCCTTCCTCGCCCTCCAGCAGGGCGTAGGCGGCAAGGAAGGCCCAATACTTGCCGTTGGCACCCACGCAGGCGGTGGCGCGCTCCAGCCGGCGGCGGGCCTCGGCTATGCCGTGCAATTCCAACGCAGCGGCATGGCTGGCGAACCACGAGGCGGCGTGATCGGGATCCTCGGCCAGAATGACGTCCAGTACCGCCAGCGCCTCGCCCCCGCGCCCCAGGGCCAACAGGCTCAAGGCCCGCTCGTAGCGGCACTGCCGCCCGGCCAGCCCCTCGGTCACCCGCAGCGCGTCGTGATAGCGGGCATCGCGGCGATAGGCGCTGGCCAGCGCCTCGGCCAAAGCGGGGAAACCGGGCTCCACCGCCTCGAAGGCGGCGACGGCAGCGAAGGCGTCGTTGCGCTTCAGCGCCGCGGCGCCCTGGCGAAAGGGGTGGTCTTCGGGCAACTCGGCGGCAGCACGCAGCACGGCATCGAACCGGCCCGAGCGCGCCAGTTGATCCAGCTGGTCATTGAGGGAGGGCAGGCACGTTGACATACCCCCTCTATACCATGCGACGCGGTTAATGGTTGCGCTTCCTGGCGGGCCAGCCAAAATGGGCCATCGTTTCCGTGAGCCTGAGGCCGGCATGTCCGCACGTCTGCACGCCCTGTTGTTGGTGGCCCTGGGGCCGCTGCTGGCCGGCTGCGTCGTGGACCGGGTGTTCGACAAGGTGGTCGATGGGCTGGACGAAACGGGATACGAGATCGAGAAAACCAAAAAGCACATCACCGGGGAGAAGTTCATCCCCGCCGGCCTGCACCCGCTCTATACCTACAAGGCGGCCAGCGCCCAGTTCCCCGAAGCCCGCCCGGAGCCCACGCCGCCGCCGCCAGAGGCGCTCCCCTTCCCCGCCGGCCGCCTGGCTCCCG
>DATJKV010000164.1:0-5800 GCA_035491155.1 Magnetospirillum sp.
CGGCATCGACACGCCCGAGCGCGACAAGCTGCTGGCCGCCCGCTACGACCTGGAAGGCATGGCCAAGCTGATCGGCGTCGATTCGCTGGCCTTCATCTCCATCGACGGCCTGTACAAGGCGGTCGGCGAAGAGCGCCGCAACCCGGATGCGCCGCAGTTCTGCGACGCCTGCTTCACCGGCGACTATCCGGTCAACCCCACCGACTACCTGGACGCCGGCAAGGTGTCCAAGCAGATGTCGCTGCTGACCGAAGAGGCGGGCTCGTAATGGCCGGCCGGCTGGCGGGGCGCGTGGCGCTGGTCACCGGCGCCTCGCGCGGCATCGGCCGGGCGATCGCCAAGCGCTTCGCCGCCGAGGGTGCCGAAGTCATCTGCGTGGCTCGCACGCAAGGCGCCTTGGAGGAACTGGACGACGAGATCGCCGATGCCGCCGCTGCAAGCGGCAATCCGGAAGGCTACGGCAAGGCTGTCCTGCTGCCGTTGAACCTGCGCGAGTTCGACAAGATCGACCAGGTGGCCGCCGCCGTGGCCCAGCGCTTCGGCAAACTGGACATCCTGGTGGGCAACGCCGGCGACATGGGCGGCGGCCTGGCCCCCATCGGCCACATTGACCAGAAGCACTTCATGGAAGCCTTCGACACCAATGTGACCGCCAACTACCGCCTGATCCGCGCCTTCGACCCGCTGCTGCGCCTGTCCGATTCCGGCCGGGCCATGTTCGTCACCACGGGCGTGACCGAGGGCGCGCACCCGTTCTGGGGCGTCTACGCCGCCTCGAAGGCGGCGCTGGAGACCATCGTCACCACCTGGGCGGCCGAGGTCGAGCGCATCAGCAAGCTGCGCATCAACCTGATCGACCCCGGCGTGGTCGCCACCCGCATGCGCGCCATCGCCTTCCCCGGCGAGGATCAGACCAAGCTGCGCCAGCCGGACGAGATTACCGAGGCTTTCGTGGAATTGGCGGAAGCCTCGTGCACCCGGCACGGGCAAAAGGTCCGCATCAGCTGATTGATCGGGCCTGCCATTCGCGAATCCGCTTGGCCGCTTCGGCGACTAGGCGGTCAGCGAAGGCGTCGTCAAGGGCGCGGTTGCGCCGGATCAGTCGGAAATAGATCGGGCCGTACAGCAGGTCGGCCAGAAAGATCAGATCCTCACGCTCCCCCCCCAGCATTTCGCCCAGGCTTTTGCAGCGGTCGTCCGCATGGGTGGAAAGAAAGCGTTCGCAAATTTCGGGCTGATATTGCCCTTCGGCCAGCAACTGGCTGACCATGCGCCCCACCGGCCCGTTATAAAGCTGGATCAACCGGCGCATTTGGTTGGTGATGATCTCGACCGGTTCGCCATCCGTCCGTTCGTACGCCGTGTACTGGCGCAATTCTCCAAGACAGGCATCCATCACCAGATCCGCCTTGGTGCTCCACCAGCGATAGATCGTGGCTTTGGAAACACCGGCTTCCTTGGCGATGGCCTCGATGGTCAGGTCGCGCAGGTTCGACGTTTCGAACAGCCGCCGGGCCGCGGACAGAATGGCTGCCTTCGCATGCTCGCATCGCGGGCGGCCGGATTGACGGGCTGGTTCGGAAGCGTTCACCGGAATGCTCCTTGGCTGGAGCCGGCATCATACGACACCCCTTCCTTCGCGACCACCCCTGCCCCTCCCAAAGGGGCCGCCCGGAGAACCCAAGGCAGCCCCTTTTCGGGATTAGGGGAAGGTCACATCGTCACGTTCGGGGAGGTCATACCTTCGTCGCGCACCACCAATCCACTATGGGAATTGGTCTGGGCGGAGGACGTGGCCGGAGCCTGCGGGGGAGCCTGGACCACGGTCGGGCCGCTGTTGCCCTCGTCATGCGGGATCAGAATGGTTTCGGAGGCAAAGGCGGGAGCGGCGCTCAACGTGGCGAGAACGCCGAGGACGATGGCAGACCGGGAAAGGGAGCGGTTGTTCATGATGTTTACTCCGTGGGGGGCGACTTGGTTACCGTTTGATGACGCTATTTATAAAACGATACGTTCCGTTTTGAAATAGGCATATAATCCTCCAGCTTCGATTCCACGCTGGATTTGATGTTTCTGTGCGTACTAGATTGGCCCGATTGACCGCTTCCCGGCGGTGGCCCATGCTACATACCCATTGGGGAAGGGTGGCCACCTGCGGGGTGGCCAATTGCATGATCAACGTGCCGAAGCGCAGTGACGCGTCGGAGCGATGAGGGCGGGATGAGCAGTACTCCGGCGGACAACAAGACGTTCGAGGCGAAGGTCGCCAATCTGATCTCGGTCACGCGGCATCTGGACATTCCCCAGATCCTGCTGCTGCGCCGCTTGACCATCGCTGATCCGGAAAGCCGCCGTTGGGCCAGCGAACGCCAGTTGCAGGTGGTTTTCAGCGTCATCGTCGCCAAAGCCGTCGAGCGTATTGGCCTGGACCGCCTGCGCGAGGCACGGGACAAGAATTTCATCCCCATGCTGCCGCCGGCCGACGGTGCCGCGCGCGAAGACGACATCCGGGTGCTGTCGGAAGTGGCCACCCAGATGCTGGGCAACCCCCACGCCCCCATGTCCGAGCACGAGGCGGCGCTGGACAAGCTGTTGAATATGGGCCCGGCACAGGCCCCGGCGCGCACGCTGCGCCAGTCCAACCAGATCAAGGAGCCCCCGCCCCTGTTCGCCGCCCAGCTGGGCCCCGAATTCGACCGCATGGTGCGCCGCGGCGCCGCCGCCCCGCCCGGCCAGGAGGTGGATGAAGAGAAGCCGTTCACCGACTTCCCCACCCTGTTCGACGACACCATCTGCGGCTTCTCACGCAAGCTGCTGTCGCTGTTCCAGGTGCGCTCCACCGAACGTGCCGAGCGCCTGCCCTTCCTGTTGGCGCCCCAGTTCTCGGCCACCTATGAGGACGTGCTGCGCCGCATGGTGTTGCCCGCCATGCGTACCTCGCGCCACATCCAGCAGCTGGGCATGAACTACAATTGGGCCGAGGTCGGCGGCTCCAAGCTGCTCGACATCATCCAGGCGGGCGAGGTCAACAACCCGGTCCTGCATCACTGGGACAACCGCTGGACCGCGTTCCGGCCGGTGAAGGGCAAGAAGGCCAAGCCCGAGGACAATCCGTGGCCGCTGTTCCGCGAGGACGCCACCCGCTCCAATTACGATCCGCCCAATGACGAAGACCTGGAGATCATGCAGGACCTGATCCGCTACGAGGCCGAGGCCTTCGCCAAGGCCTGGCGCGAGATCAACCAATTGTATGAACAGGAATTCTCGCCCAATGCCCGCCAGGAGCAGGCGCGTGAGGGTGCGATGCGTGACGGCCTGATGAAGTGGGCAAGCAAGCTGCCCGACCATGTCGGCGAATTCTTCGCCATCAAGGCCTATTTCGTCTTCCCCCGCATCGACGGCCAATTCCTGCGCCGCCTGATCAGCAATTTCGGCCGCTCGGAGGCGGAACGGCGCCGCAACGCGCCCTATCTCGTGCAGTTCGTGCAGAATATGGGCGCCTGACCGGCAGCCCCCCTTGCAGGGGGGGCCTTGCTCCTGTTATCCCGATGGTAGGGATGAATTTGCCGTTTGGGCAGAGGGCTGGATGGACGCCAAGGGTTTCGAATCGAAGGTCATGGAACTGGTCGCCGTTACCCAGCGACTGGACGTGCCGCGCATCTTGCTGGTGCGGCGGATGACCATGAGCGATCCCGAGACGCTGAAGTGGGCCAGCGTCCGCCAGTTGGACCTGATCTTCAACGTCATCCTGGAAAAGGCGCTGGAGCGCACTGGCCACGAAACCGTCCAAGCGGCCAGTCACGAGCAATTCGACCCCTTGCTGCCGCCCGGCGACGAGACGGCGCGCGACCAGGAACGCTGGATGCTGTTCGACCTGGCCAAGCCCATGCTGGCCGGGATGAAGCCCGCCGAGGAGACCACCACCCAGGCGGTGATGGAGGAACTGGCGGCCGACGAGGCGCCCATCGAGGCCAGCGACTTCGCCACCCTGTTCGACGAGACCCTCGTGCGGCATACCCGCCGGGTGCTGCAGGCACTGGCCTGCACCGGCGCGCGCCCGCACATCCCGCACCCGTTCGTGGTGGCACCGACCTTCGCCGCCGTCTACGAACAGGTGCTGCGCGAGTACGTGCTGAAGCCCATCCGCTCGACCCGCCGCATCAAGGAGATGGCCAGCAGCCGCAACTGGCAAGCCAAGGGCAGCGCCGAGCGCCTGCTCGGCATGGTGCTGGCTGGCGAGGACAACAACCCCATCCTGCATTTCTGGGACCAGCGCTGGCAGGGCTTCGACCCGGCGCGCGCCACAGCCAAGGGCAAGGGCGCAATCCGGCCCGAGGACAATCCCTGGGGCGTGTTCAAGGACGACGGGACCAAGCACGAATACCTCCCGCCCTTCTACACCGACATCCCCATGCTCCAGCGCATCATCCGGTTCGACGGCGAGGAGCTGGCGGAGCAATGGGAACAGATCACCCAGATCTACCAGCAGGAGTTCAACCCCAAGTCCAAGTCCGACCAGGCCCGCCAGGGGGCCTTCCGCGACGCCCTGCTGCGCGCCCTCGACAAGATCGAGAACCATGGCGGCGACCTGCTGGTAATCCGCGCCTTCTACGACCTGCCCAAGGTGGATCGTATGTTCCTGAAGATGCTGATCCAGAGCCTGGGCCGCTCGGACAAAGAGCGCGACCGCCGCGCGCCGCTGCTCATCACCTTCTATAACGACCTGCCCCGCTGAGGTAATCATGGCCGATCCCCGCCTGGTGGTCCTGGACGCAGACATCACCCGGCTGGCGGTCGACGCCATCGTCAACGCCGCCAATTCGTCGCTGCTGGGCGGCGGTGGCGTGGACGGCGCCATCCATCGCGCCGCCGGCCCCGAGCTGTTGCAGGAATGTCGCCGCCTGGGCGGCTGTTTGCCGGGCGAGGCCAAGGTGACCGCCGGCTATCGCTTGCCCGCCAAATGGATCATCCATACCGTCGGCCCGGTATGGACCGGCGCGCCGCACGATGACGACATGCTGGCGGCCTGCTATCGCAACTCGCTGGCCCTGGCCCGCCCGTTGCCGGCCCGCACCGTCGCCTTCCCCGCCATCTCGACCGGTGCCTACCGCTTCCCCAAGGAGCGCGCCGCCCAGATCGCGACCGCCACGGTGGCCGAAATGCTGGCCGGAGACGACTTCTTCCAGCAGGTGGTCTTCTGCTGCTTCGGCGAGGACAGCGCCCGGCTGCATCGGGAAGCGCTTGCGGGGCTGTAACTCCTTCCATCGACACGCTAGTATCCCGGCCTCTTTTTTACCGAGGAAACCGATGACCGACGGAATGAAGTGCCCCAAGTGCAGCTGCGAGTACCCCTACCAGGACGGCGACCTGTGGATTTGCCCGGAGTGCGCCCATGAATGGAACCCCGAGGCGGCCGGCGTTTCCGCCGACGAAGGCTTCGTCGTGCGCGATGCCAACGGCAACGTGCTGGCCGAGGGCGACAGCGTGACCGTGATCAAGGACCTGAAGGTCAAGGGCTCGTCCCTGGTGGTCAAGGGCGGCACCAAGGTGAAGAACATCCACCTGGTCGACGGCGTCGACGGGCACAACATCGCCTGCAAGATCGACGGCATCGGCGCGATGAACCTGAAGTCGGAATTCGTGAAGAAGGCCTAGGGCGTGCCGTTCAGGAACGGCCGCGCCACCTTGGCCGATGGCTGGTCCACCGCCATCGCCGCGGGCGCGAGCCGGATGCGGGTCCAACCGGCTACCACATGACTTTCTTTGGCGCGACGCGGGCGAACAGCGCGGCCGGGTCGGG
>DATJKV010000165.1:0-36284 GCA_035491155.1 Magnetospirillum sp.
CAACAAGATCATCACGACCGGCGAGGGCGGCCTGGTCACCGTCAATGATCCCCAGCTGTTCGAGCGCCTGCGGTTGCTGCGCGACCATGGGGTCAAGCCCGAGCGTCGCTACTGGCACCTGGAGCCCGGCACCAATTGCCGCATGACCAATTTGCAGGCGGCGCTGGGTGTGGCTCAGATGGAGCGGGTGGATGAGTTCCTGGCGCTGCGTGACCGCCTGGCCGAGCGCTATGACGCCGAACTTGCCGGCATCCCCGGCATCACCCCGCACCGCACCGCCAATTGGGGCCGCAAGGTGTGCTGGCTGTATTCCGTCGAAGTCGATCCGGCTCAGTTCGGCATGGATCGCGACACTCTGCTGGGCGCCTTGCGCGAACTGGGCGTCGAGGCGCGGCCGGTATTCCCGGCCCTGGACGACCAGCCGGCCTTCGCCGGATCGCGCACCGGCAAGGTGCCGAGCAGTCGGCGGCTGGGCCACAATGGTCTGTCGTTGCCCACCGGTAACGAGATGTCGGTTATCGAAGTGGTGCGGGTGGCTGAAGCGTTGCGCACCCTGTGCCGGGCTCGGTGAGGCGCGGATGAAGGCGAAGCCTGCCGCCGTCGCGCTGTCCATTGTTTGGTTGTTCGCCGTGGTCGGCTCGTACTTCACCTATAACGCGGATTACTACCACGAGAAGGTTCGGGTGTTCGCGGATTTCATCGCTAGGCGGCTGGGATGACCGTCCTCTTTCTGTTGCTGTTCACCCTGGTGACGACCGGGGCGGGGACGAGCGTTCTCGCCGGATTCGGCCTTGCCAGGCACTTTACCCACGGCGGCCGGTTCGCCTTGGCCTTCGGCCTGGGCTGCCTGCTGGTCTACGTGGGTGTGGCCACGGTGGGGCCATTTCGCCTGGATGTGACAAGCGTTGGCGCGATTGCCGCCGCCGCCGCGGCGCTGGCTCTTCCCACCTGGGCGGCGTGGCTCAACCGGCTGCGCAGTCTGAATGCGCTGGCGACGCTGGCCGCCGCCATTGCGTGGTGCCGGGCCAATCCCTGGGCCGCAGGCCTGTGGGCGGCGGTCGGACTCAGTTTGACCTCGCTCCTGATCCAGGGGATGGCGCCGCCTAACGATTACGACAGCCTGATGTACCACATCGCCCTTCCCCGGCGAGACGTGGAGCAAGGGTTCATCGGTCCGGATTGGGAACTCAGCGTCTTCTCGTTCTTCCCGGCCTTGGCCGAGCACATGTATCGGGTCGCCCTCGTGCTGTCCGGCGAGCGGGCGGCCCAGTGCATCACCGGTCTGTTTGGCGTTGCCTTGGCGGTCGGCACCTCTGCGCTGGCCCGCCGGCTGGGCTTGGGAGCCACTGCCGCCGCGCTGGCGGCGCTGATGACCGTGTCCGTACGCGCCACCGTGTGGGAATTGGCGACCTGCGAGGTGGAGGCGGTGCTTGCCTGCTATGTGGTGGCTCTGCTGCTCATTTACCTCCATTGGCGCGAGCAGGGTGGCTTCGCGCCGATGATCGTGTTCGGTCTGCTGGCGGGTGCCTCGGTGGCCACCAAATACCACGGCTTGGTTGTGGTCATGGGCTTGGCGCCGGTTCTGCTGTGGGAAGCTTTCCGCCGACCGCGCGCGCTGGCCGAACTGGCGGCGGGCGCAATGGTTGCGCTTGCCGTGCTGGCGCCGCATCTGGTGCGCGACTACGTCTTCACCGGCAATCCGGTGTTCCCGTTGCTGAACCACATGCTGTTTCCCGACGGACCGGCCTTCTATCGTGACATGGGCCAGTACATGGGCCGCGAGCGCAGCCTATTGAACCTGCTCAGGGTTTACTGGGATGCTTCGGTGCTGCCCACCTATTATTTTGACGGCGCCATGCTGGGCGCGCCCTATCTGCTGGCTTTCGCGCCCATGGCGGTGTTCGCCCGGCCGCGACCGACGCTGCCGCTGCTGGGATTGATCGCCATCTACACGGTGGTTTGGTACCTGACCATGTCCCAGCAGGTGCGCTTCCTGCTGCCCATCACGCCGCTATTCGCCATATTCGCGGCGGCCGGCGCGGCATGGCTGTGGGGTAATGCCCGGGGTGCCGCCCGGGTGGCGACGGCCATCGGGTCACTGGGGCTGGCACTGCCCCAGGCCGCCTTCGTCGGTATCTATTCCGCGTTGCGGCTGCCGGCGGCGCTGGGCGTGGTGGACAGGACCACCTACCTGACTGGCACGCCCACCATGTACGACAACTTCTACCTCAGCTGCCGCTGGGTCGAAGAGCGCCTGCGGCCGGGCGAGCGCGTGCTCAGCATGATCATGCCCCATTCGTACTACTGCCCGCAGGCTCAGGTGGTGGTCCCGCCTGCCCTGCCGGGAGAAGAAGACCACTGGCTACGCGGCCGGACGCTGCCGCCGCTGGACGCCCGCCAACTGGCCCAGGCCCTGCGCACCCATGCCATCCGCTACGTCATGGTCGAGACCTCGCGCGAGTTGCGCAGCGGCCCCGCCGAGTCCGCGCGGACCATCACGCGAGATCTGTCCGGCGACCGCATCGGGGCGCTGTTGTTGCCGATCCTCGACAAGGTCAAGCCGGAATTCACTGACTCGCAATCGGCGGTCTATGACGGCGACAAGCTGGCTGCGATCCTGGCGGAATAAGGCGAGCTAGAACTGGAAATAGAGAAATTGCGCATCCTTGGACACGCCCATGATGCTTGCGGCAAGCAACAGGGAAATGGCCATGGCCCACTTCCGAGTTGGGCGCAGAGCAAGCCATGCGGCGCGATTTTCCTGCAAAACGATGTCCTGGCTGTTGGGCAACACCCAGGCGATTACAGCCAGCAACAATAGGCAGGCCAGTTCCTTGGCGCCCAGAAAGGTGGGAAGATAATAAGCTGGCAGGCCCAGCGCCTGGGTAAGCTGGCGCAAGCCGGGCAGCGCGGCATAGCTTTCCGGCACCACGATCCCGTTCAGACCGGCCATGCCCGCCAGCACGCGAACGGCCTCGCCCATGTCGGCAGCGCGGAAGAACACCCACGCGACCACCACTACGAGGAAGGTTAGCGCCTGGCCGGACAGGCGGCCGCCGAGGCACGGACCGCCCTGGGGCCTCAGCTCTCGCCAGGCGTGGTTGAGCGCCAGGGCAGCGCCGTGAATGGCGCCCCACGCCAGGAAGGTGAGATTGGCGCCATGCCAGAGGCCGCCCAGAACCATGGTCGCCAGCAGGTTGGCATAGCGCCGGCCCCGCCCCAGGCGGTTGCCGCCCAATGGGATGTAGAGGTAGTCGCGCAGGAACCGCGACAGACTGAGGTGCCAGCGCCGCCAGAAGTCGATGATGGACGCGGCGCGGTAGGGTGAATCGAAGTTCACCGGCAGCCGCAGGCCAAACATCAGCCCCAGGCCCACCGCCATGTCGGAATAGCCCGAGAAGTCGAAATAGATCTGGAAGGCGTAAGCCAGGGCGCCGCACCACGCCTCGACGAAGGTTGGCGCGGCGGCATTGAATACCGGTCCGACGTAATCGCCCACCGTATCAGCCAGCAGCACCTTCTTGCCCAATCCGATAGCAAACAGCGTCACTCCCTGCGCCAGCTTGCGCCCATCCATGCGATAGGTTGCCGGGTTCGAGAACTGCGGCATCATCTCCTGATGGTGGATGATCGGGCCGGCAATCAGGTGCGGGAAGACGGTGACGAACAGCAGGTAATCCAGCGGCGAATGCTGGGACGCTAAGCCCCGGCGGGCATCCACTAGGAAGGCCAACTGGGTGAAGGTGAAGAAGGAGATGCCGAGCGGAATGACGCCGACAGCGGTGTGGCTCGCCAGGTTGCCCGCCAGCAGGCCGGCGGCGAAGTCGGCGTATTTGTAGAGGAACAGCGTGGCCAGATTGCCGCATACGCCGCACCAGAGGGCCAGGTCGCGGACGCGGCCAGGGCGCCGTTCGTCCAGGATGAAGCGCGACACCAGCCAGTTGGTGGCGATGCTCAGCAGCATCAGTGGGAGGTTCGCCACGGCCGAGGACGCGTAGAACACCAGCGAGGCGCCGGCCAGCACCGCCTTTCCCCACAGGGGACGGAAGCGCCCCAGCAGGTAATAGGCGCAGAATGTCGCCGGCAGGAAGGCGAAGATGAATTCGTAGGAATTGAATAGCACGTCTAACGCTCCCCCTGGCCCAGGTCGTCCAGGCAATGTCGCAGACCGTTCTCGGTGGCGGTGCGGTCCGGCCAGGGAAAGGCGGCAAACAAGGTTTTGGCGCCGGCGGTGTTCAGGTGGGTGGCGTCGGCGAAGTACTCCTCGCTATCGGAAATGCCCGATACGTGGGTAAGGTCGGCAAACGGCCCGATCGCCTCGAAGAACGCCTGTTTCTGTCGGCAAAGCTGGGGCCCGTCCAACAGCTCGCGCACCGTCTTGTCGGGCAGGGTCGGCGTCATGAAGGTGATGGGGATGTGGTGGCGGGCCGCGAACTCCTTGACCCGGGCCAGCTTGCGCACCTCGTCCGCTTCGAAACTCTGGTAGTTGGGTTCTAGCGCCTCGCGCCACACGCCGTCCCAGTGCCGCGGGATGTCCAGCACCCGAAACCCCCGGGCGTGGATGTGGTAGTCGTGCTGCCCGGTGGCCCAAGCCCAAACCTTCGCCGCCGTTTCCTTGGCATATGAGCGGAAATTGATCACCCGGTTCAGAAAGCGCTGGACGCCCCCCTGTGCCACGTGATTGTCGAGAGTGTCGCCGTGCCGGAAGGTGTGCAGGTCGATCAGGTAGATGATGCCTTGGACATTGTTGCGCTGCGTGTCGTCGAGGTCCTCGAGGAAGCGCGACACCGTATCGGGCCATCCATAGACGGCGTGCAGGTTCAGGACCTTTCGCCCGGTCACCCCGTCCGAGAACATGTGAGAACGCGACGTCCCGAAGACCAGTGTGTAGGGAGCCTGGGAAAGATATTCTTGGTAACGGTGGATGGTGTTCTGGTTGGACGCAAGATAGAGGCCCGCTTCGTCGCCGTGTTCGGCATATGGATCGACGGCTACGACTGCGCCCAGCGCGACCAGCAGCAGCAACAGCGTCAACCCGACGACGGAGGCGAAGAAGGCGCCATAGCCACCTTCATTAGCTAACGCCGTCGTAGGGATGTCCCTTCCGCTCCAGTTGGACCGTTGCAGCATGGCGAGGGTCAGGAAATGCGTTGCGCCAGCAGGTCCGAAACGCTCTGGTTGAACAACTCGTCGTCCACGACTGTAGCGAATTCGGGCACTAGCGGATGGATCGAGCCGGTTTCATTGTTCCAGCAGCGGCCGCACAGGGTGCCTGACAGCTCCCCTTCGATATGGCGGCGACGCAGGTCTTTCATGGCCTCGCCGTTCCACGCCTCCGACAGCGAGCAGGCGTTCAGGTCCACCAACGCCAGGTAGTTGTGATAGTCGGTGCAACAGGCGGTCAAATACCCTTCGCACGTCACGTGAATCCGCTCAAAGGGATAGTGGCAAATGCCAGTCAGCACCGGTGCCAATCCAGCCGACTGAGTCAGTTTCTCCTGGGCGGTATTGGCTTGGCCCATCTGGCTGTGACATTTGAGGAGGATGACGTCGTCCACCAGCGGACCCATCAGCGCCTGGAAACTCTCGGTTTCCGGCAGGGTCAGGTCGGTGACTACGTGCGAAACCGCCAACGCCAGCGGACGATCCTGCGCGCGTCGGTATTCGGACACGAAACGAACGTTGGCGACCACCTTGTCCCAGTCGTCCTTGCCGTGAATCCTGCGATAGCTTTCACGGCTGCCGGCGTTGATAGAGAACTTGATGGACGACAGACCAGCATCGATCACCTCCTTAAGGCGCTGCGGGGTCGCGGCGGCGCCGTTGGTGGTGATGAAGATGTACTCGAAGCCCAACTCGCGGGCCTTCGCGGTGAAAGCAGGCAGGTCCTTGTGCACGAACGGCTCGCCGGTCGTATAGAAGCCAATCTCGCGGACACCGGCAGCCACCGCCTCGGCCATCAGGCGGGTCAGCAGGCCGTCGTCAATGCGGCCCACTTTGCGCTGCATGTGCGGGTTGGTGCAGAACACGCAGGCATGGTTGCAGCCGTTCGACAGTTCAACCAGCATGGAACGGGGCATGGGCGCATCGGTCTGGCGTTCGCCGGCTGCCGAGGCCAATTTCTGATATTGGACCCGTTCACGAATGCTTGACATTAGCTGGTTCACCTTTGCTTCGGGAGCGCTGAACATAGCATAGGTGCGGGTGCCTGCCACAAGGGCTTGGCGGTCTCAGGCGGTTCAGCCTCCTTGGAAGACATCGTTAAGAGCGGCAGCCAGGATGGCTTCGAGAGGTCCATGCGGTGACCCAGCCTGCTTGATGTACTCCTCGATGAAACGAGCGTAATCGGTTTCATTGGCCGGCGGAATGGCGGCCAGGTCAATGGTGTCCACGTCTTCCAGCGTGTATTGGGGCCTGTTCAGGGCCTGGGCATACCCGCGCCCCATCTGGTCAATCAGGGGCGCGGCGCGGCGAATGTCATGGCTGGTGAGGAACATTACCGGCCGCATCCATAGTGCGGCGAAGTTCGTGGCTGCACTATGGTGAGTCAATACCAATCGGCTTTCGCGCACGAGCGGTGCGGTGTCGCCCTTGAGGATGCGTCGGGCGCCGAATAGGCCAGCGCGGGTTTCGTAGTCGGAGCGGGGATGGGCGGCGACGACAACCTCGAGCCCCATTTCGGTCTCGATGCGGTCGAACAGCCGGCGCAGGGATGCGTAATAAAAATCGGGCGGGATTGGGTGTGCCCGCATGACGACTAGGTCGGCATGGAACGGTAGGTATTGATCGATGAAGACGGCCACGTCCCGCTGGCCGGCGAAGGGGCATGCGCATGCGCCCTGCCATATGTCCCAATCGGCACTGTGGGCCAGCACGGAACGGGTCTGGAGCCCGACCAGGGGGCCACCGTTCATACTGTTGCGCCCGCCATAAACAGCCAGCGTCGCTCTGGGGATGCCCAGGACTTCGGGCCGTGTACGCATGACCAGCATTTCCGGCAGCCGACCGGTACGGAAGAGGTCATGGACCCGCGCGATTAGGTTCGGTCGCTGGGAGTTCTCCGCCGCCGCGCTGGGCGACGCCCCGGTAAGCAGGAGGCCGTATGGCACCCGCTGCCGGCTCATTAGGCGTAAGACCATGGCTGCCCTCGCCGTGTAAGAGCGTCCCACGAAGGGGCATAGGGCAAATGCGCTGGCGTGACCCAGTTCGGCGAGCACATCCCGAAGCTGGGTCCAGTTTTTGACCACATCGATGGCCAAATCCTTTTGCGCGGCGTAGTGTGACCGGTCGGCGGGAAGGTCCGGTAATAGCAGGGGACCCAGGTCCACCACGCGTACGGTGAACCCTCTGTTCCGCAAGGCGTCCATGCAATAGCGTTGTCTATCGCGGGCGGTCACCGGCAATTGGACGATAAAGGCGACGGTGCGTTCGGTCATATCAGTGCTTATGCCGGAATCGTGCCCTCATTTGGCCGACCGCCAGAACCCGACTCGGAAATATACCGGCAGGGCGAGGTTGCTGCTGTGATCAGTACTCCGCAAACCCAGGTTCTGTTTTTCATCTGAACGTTCGCGCTTCTAGCCAGCTTGGCCTACCGCGGGACTCTAGCAGGTTTCACGCGAGCCGACGAGATGGAAGAGCGCCTCTTCAGTAGCCTTGCGCCGGTGGCGGAAGGTTGACGCTCGGCCTTTGGGCATGCTATCCGAGCCAGCCTGCTTTCAAGTTTTCCGCAAGCGAGTGGCGACCCGTACTGGGGCAGTCATCCGAGGCCGCCCTTCGCGATCATCCAGCACCGCCCAGGGTTGCCCCGATGGTTTGGCCCGTGGCGCGCTAACCGGACCCTGTCAGGCCATGTTTCTTCCTGTTCGCCAGTTGTGGGCCATCTTCGACGCGGAAACTCGACGCCAGGCTCTGGTGCTGTGCGTGCTGGTCAGCGTTGTCAGCCTGTTCGACGCCGTGGGGGTGGGGGCGGTGCTCCCGTTGCTGAAGATCGTCGCCACGCCCGAGCGCATGGGCGACATGCCGGCACTGGTCGCGCTCCACTCCTGGCTCGGTAGCCCTTCCGCCAAGGACTTCGCCATTGTCCTTGCCTTGGTGACGCTTGCCGTCTTCATCGGCAAGAATGCGTTCACCCTGATCGTCACGGCCTATCAGTACCGCTTCATCTGGGACAGCCGGTCGCGGCTCGCCCTCAAGCTTTACGAGCACTACCTGGCGTCGGACTACGAATTTCATATGCGTAATTCGGGCGCCAACATGCAGCGCAACCTCTCCCTGTCGATGGATGAGATCTTCGGCGGTGTTGTCCTGCCGGCGGTGCAGATCACCAGTGAAGCGGTGGTGGTGATGGCCATCCTTGCCGTGCTGCTGGTCGTCGACCCCGTGCCGACGGTGGCGGTCATGCTGCTGTTCGGTGGCGTGACCTACGGCTACTACATGTCCATCCGCAATCGGCTGAGGGTCTGGGGGGCCGAGCATGAGCAGACCAATGGCGAAATCCTGTCCTGCATCGCCCAGTCCATGCGCCTGATAAAAGACATCAAGGCGTCGGGCCGCGAGAATTTCTTCGCTACCACGCTGGGCGGGATCCTACACCGCAATTGCATGGCCCGGCGGCGTTATCAGTTCACTACCGCCACCCCGCGCCTGCTGCTGGAAACCCTGGCCATCGGCATCATGCTGTTGGGGATCGTCGGTCTGCTGACGATGGGGCGCAGCCCAGGGGAGGTGGTGGTCACCTTGGGCCTTTTCGGTGTGGTTGCATTCCGGCTGATGCCATCGCTGAATCGGCTGACCGGGTATGCCAGCAATCTGAGGGCGGGCAGCGCCATGGTCGGCACCATCCACGCCGATATCCAAAAGGTGCGCGCCCTGCCGGGCGCGGGCGCGGTGTTCGCCGAACCCGATCCCCTATCCTTGCCCCTTCACGAGACGTTGAAGGTGGAGAATGTGTCCTATCGCTATCCCGGTGCCGAGCGGCCGGCTTTGGCGGGCATCGACATGACCGTGCGGCGCGGCCAGTCGGTGGCGCTCGTGGGGGCGTCGGGAGCAGGCAAGACGACTCTTGCGGACGTGCTGCTGGGGCTTTTGGAACCCGATATCGGCAACATCCTGGCCGACGGGGTTGCTATCCGTAGTCATCTCCGGCGGTGGCAGCGGAGCATCGGCTATGTGCCGCAGGACGTGTTCCTGCTGGACGGCACAATTCGAAGCAACGTCGCGTTTGGCATCCGTGACGAAGAGATCGACGACGAACGCGTGATGAAGGCCATTCGCCTGGCGCAATTGGAGAAGCTGGTGGAGGGCATGCCCCAAGGTCTCCATACCGTGGTGGGCGAAAAGAACGCCCTGTCGGGCGGCCAGCGCCAACGCATCGGCATCGCCCGTGCTCTTTACAATGATCCCGACGTTCTGGTGATGGACGAGGCCACCTCGGCGCTGGACGCCGAGACCGAGCATCTGATCACCCAGGCCATCGAGTCGCTGCACGGCGACAAGACGCTGTTCATCATTGCTCACAGGCTCAGCACCGTGCGGCGCTGCGATCTGATCTTCCTCATGCATCAGGGCATGATCGAGGATGTGGGCAGCTTCAATGAACTGGTCGAGCGGCATCCGAGGTTCGCCAATATGGTCAAGCTGATGGGCATGGAGGACCGTGGTCGGGGGCGCGCATAACCCGACCATGGCGCGGACCAGGCCTCTCCGTTTTGAAATAGCGCGGCCTATCGCAGATGTGATAGTTGACGACCTCACGGGTTCGCCGCTGTCGCTGCGCCTGGGGGAGATCAGCGCCGCCGCCTCGCCCGCCGTCATGGTTAAGTTAATGATGGCGTTTCCATTCACGAGCCATGGCGGGCTGATAGTGAAAGGGAATTGAGTTCATGACGGCCTTTCGAAGGGTCCTGGTGACGGGTGCGGGTGGTTTCATCGGCAGCCACCTGACCGAGGAACTGGTGCGTCGCGGCTTTAATGTCCGCGCTTTGGTCGAATACAATTCCTTCAACAGCTGGGGTTGGCTCGATTCCGTGCCCGCCGAGGTTAAGGCCGCCATCGAGGTGGTGTCCGGGGACGTTCGCGACCCCCATGCCATGCGGGAAGCCGTTTCCGGTTGCGACCTGGTGCTGCACTTGGCGGCGCTGATCGCCATTCCCTATTCCTACGTGGCGCCCCAGTCCTATATCGACACCAACATCACTGGCACCCTCAATCTGTTGCAGGCAGCGCGTGATGCCGGAGTTGCGCGGTTCGTCCATACCTCCACCAGTGAGGTTTACGGGACGGCGCGGTTCGTTCCTATCACCGAAGAACACCCGCTTCAGGGGCAATCCCCCTATGCCGCCAGCAAGATTGGGGCGGACCAGATGGCGCTGTCGTTCCAAAAATCCTTCGGTTTGCCGGTTTCCGTCATCCGTCCTTTCAACACCTACGGGCCGCGCCAGTCCGCTCGCGCGGTGATCCCCACCATCATCAGCCAAATTCTTGGCGGCAAGAAAAGCATCCGGCTGGGCTCGCTGCACCCCACCCGCGATTTCAACTTCGTGCGGGACGTGGCGGCCGGGTTTGTCGCCGTGGCCCATGCCGACAAGGCGGTGGGCGAGGTGGTCAACGTGGGAAGCAATTTCGAGATCTCGGTTGGCGACACCGTGCGGGTGATTGCCGAGGTGCTGGGCCGCGAGGTGGTTATCGAGCAGGATGACCAGCGCCTCCGCCCCGCATTGAGCGAGGTCGAGCGCTTGTGGGCCGACAATTCCAAGGTGGCGGCGCTGGCCGGTTGGAGCCCAGCCTATGGAGGGGTCGAAGGCTTCCGCCGCGGCATTGCCGAAACCGCCGCCTGGTTTGCCGACCCTGCCAATCTCGCTCTCTACAAGACCGACGTTTTCAACCGATGACCCGCCGCGACAAGACTGCCCTCGTCGATTCACTCCGGTTGCCGCCGGACACATCGTTGATGAAGGCCATCGAGTTCCTGACCCAGCAGGCCTTGCACAAGATCCTGCTGATTACCGACGATGATTACCGCCTGCTCGGCATCATCACCGATTACGACATCCGCAGGGCGATCCTCAATCACGTCAGTCTGGACCTGCCGGTCAGCGCAGTCATGAATCCGGCCCCGATGACCATGGCGCAGACCTGCTCGGACGCCGAGATCATGGGCCACATGGAGCGCATCGGCTGTACCCAGATGCCCGTGGTCGACACCCAAGGTCGCGTCGTCGATGTCCGCTTCATCGATGAATTCCTGCATTTCGGCGACAACGAACGCCACGAAAACGTGGTGGTGATCATGGCTGGCGGTCTGGGAACCCGGTTGCGCCCCATGACCGAGCGGGTGCCGAAGCCGTTGCTGACCGTTGGCGGGCGGCCGCTGCTATTCATCCTGCTGGACCAGATCCTGACCGAGGGCTTTGATCGCGTGTTCATTTCGCTCAATTACAAGAGCGATATGATTATCAAGGCGATTCGAGAGGTATCGTCCTATCGCGACCGGGTGGATTTCCTGCTGGAAGGCGACACCATGCTGGGAACCGCCGGCAGCCTGTCGCTGTTGCCCGAACGCCCGGCCGCACCGTTCGTGGTCATCAACGGCGATCTGCTGACCAATGTCTCGCTCAAAGACATGCTGCAGTTCCATTGCAGCGAGGGCAACCAGCTGACCATGGCGGTGCGCCACGAACACCACAAGGTCGCCTATGGCGTCGTCGACCTGGACGGCACCCGCGTTACCGGCATGCGTGAAAAGCCGGTGTTCTCGTATTATTTCAACACCGGCATCTACGTGGTGGAACCGGCCATGCTCGAAACTGTGCCGCCCGAGACCACCTGGAATATGACAGATTTGGTGGACGGCGCGCTCGCCAAGGGCGATCGGGTCGGCGCCTTTCCGGTGCACGAATTCTGGATCGACATCGGCACGCCGGACCAATACGAGCGCGCGCAAAGCGAGTTCGAGGTCTATTTCAGGTAAGCAGGCGCATTCGTCGCCCTGCTTCCATCCCGTTCTCCACCTCTATAATAGATCACTACGGCAAGAACAAAAGCATCACGGCGTTATTTTAACGCAAAAGGCTCTTTTCTTTGGTAGTTGGTGCGGTGATTGCGGGACGTGCAGGAATTGGGGCTAGAGAGGTAAGGCCGACCGGGCGGTTTGCACGGCTGCGGGAAGCGGCCAAAGGTACGTGGCGGTTGACCTTTCCTGCGCCGCCACGATATGATCGCGGCCTCCAAGTCTTCAAAGGAATTTTGGAGCAATGTTGGTAATTGTAGATATCAAAATAAGTAATCTTCAATCTGTTTTAAATGCTCTGAATCGAGTCAATTTAAAGGGCCAGGTATCATCCGACCCGCAAGCCCTCGCCAGCGCCTCGGCTATAATTTTGCCGGGCGTCGGGCATTTCGCCAAGGGTGCAGAGAGTCTTAGATCAAGTGGCCTGGGTGAGATCATCGTCAGGCGCGCCAGGGAAGACAGGGTTCCCGTCCTTGGAATATGCCTGGGCATGCAACTCCTTGCCGACAGTAGCGAGGAAGGGGGCAATATCGAGGGGCTCGGGTTGATCAAGGGCAATGTCGTCAAGCTCAATCCCACCGAACCCGGTTATCTTATTCCCAATATCAGCTGGTACTACGCCCAGCCCCGCCGTGCCGGAGTCCTGTTCCCCAGGGCCGAAGCAACGGAATCTTTTTATTTTGTCCACAGTTATCATATGGTTCCCGAAGATCCGGCAGATATCGCCGCGACCATCAGGTACAGCGGCCAGGACGTATGTGCCGCGGTCGAACGGGACAATGTATTCGGCGTTCAGTTCCATCCGGAAAAAAGCCAGGATGCCGGACTTGATCTGCTGAACGATTTCAAAAATCATCTCGACCGGATGGGGCTTGCCTGACCATGTCGATGCCCCGCCTTATCGTTTGCCTGCTGGTCAAGAACGGCATGATCGTGCGCAGCGAGTCCTTCGTGCGCCACCAGATCATCGGCAACCCCATCAGCACGGTGTCGCGTCTGTCCAACTGGAACATCGACGAGCTGGTGGTCCTCGACATCAGCGAGCAGGATTTCCACGACATGCGCCGCGACGACCTGGCCATACGGGACGGCGGCGATGGCAGCACGCTGGGCCTGTTGCGGCGCATCGCCGCGGTGACCTGCATGCCGCTGTCCTTCGGCGGCCGCATCGGCTCCATCGACGATATCCAGAAGCGGCTTGAGGCCGGCGCCGATAAGTGCGTCATCAACACCATGGCGTTCGAGCGGCCCGAGTTGATCCGCGAGGCGTCCGAGCAGTTCGGCTCGCAGTGCATCGTCGTCAGCATCGACGCGCGCCGCCATCCCGATGGCCGCTACGAGGCCTTCGTCGACCGCGGCCGCAAGGCCACCGGCCTGACTCCCGCCGAGTTGGCGCGCAAGGTCGAGGCCCTGGGCGCGGGCGAAATCTTCCTCAATTCCATCGACCGCGACGGCGCCGCCAACGGCTACGACCTTGAGCTCATCCGTAGCGTCACCTCGGCGGTCCGTATCCCGGTCATCGCCTGCGGCGGCGTCGGCAAGTACGAGGATTTCGTCCCCGGTGTCACCGAGGGCAAGGCTAGCGCCGTTGCCGCGGCCAACATCTTCCATTTCTTCGAGCTGGCCTATCCTTACGCCAAGCGCGCCTGCCTCGAGGCCGGGCTGGACATGCGCAAGGTGGCGCTGAACAGCCGCTGGTTCCCGCGCGACCCCGCCTATGACGTCGAGGCCGAGACCGCCCGCATCAACGACCGCCTGGAACGGGCAAAGGCCAACCTGGGTCCGCGCACGGTCCTGGCCAACCGCCCCAAGGTGCGGTGGTGCCGCCGCTGCCTGTATCCGTCGTCCTCCGCCACCTACATGGTGTTCGACGACGAAGGCGTGTGCATGGGCTGCCGCCAGTCGAACACCAAGTTCGAGTATTCGCCGGAAATCTGGGAGCAGCGCCGCAAGCAGCTGATCGACATCCTTGAGAAGCACCGCTGTCCCTATGGCAGCCGGCACGATTGCGTCATCGGCGTGTCGGGCGGCAAGGACAGCTATTTCCAGGCCCACTACATCAAGAGCCTCGGCTTCAATCCGCTGCTGGTGACCTATTTCGGCAACAACTACACCGAAGTGGGCCTGCGCAACCTGCACCGGATGAAGGAGGTGCTGGGGCTGGACCACGTCGTCGTCTATCCCAGTGTCGACACGCTGAAAAAGCTGAACCGGTTGGGCCTGGTGGTCATGGGCGACATGAATTGGCACGCCCATGTGGGCATCGGCACCACGCCCATGCGCGAGGCGGTGCTGCGCGGCATTCCCCTGGTCATCTGGGGCGAGCACGGCGAGTTGGACCTCAGCGGCCAGTTCTCCATGAATGACATGGTCGAGCGCACCTACCGCTACCGTCTCGAGCGCGACGCGCGCGGCTACGAGTGGAACTACATGGTCGGGCGCGAGGGCTTGACGGCGCAGGACATGGCCCTGTGGAAGTATCCCTCGGATCAGGAAATCTACGATCTCGGCCTCAAGATCCTGTTCCTCAGCAACTTCACGCTGTGGGAGGGCAACGAGAACCTGCGCATCGCCCAGGAGCTCTACGGCTTCGAGGTTCCCGACATCGCCTTCGAACGGACCTATCGCCGCGGCTCCAATCTCGACGACATGCACGAGAACGGGATGCACGACTACCTGAAATTCGTCAAATTCGGCTATGGCCGCTGCACCGATCACGCGACCAAGGACATTCGTGCCGGCAAGATGACCCGGGAACGAGGCATCGAGCTGGTCCGCCAATACGACCATGTGAAGTCCAGCGACATCCACCGCTGGCTGGGTTACGTCGGCATGAGCGAAGCCGAGTTCGACGCCATCGCCGACACCTTCCGTGATCCTCGCGTGTGGTGGCGCGACCAGACCGGCGCTTGGGTCAAGGACGACATCTGGGACGAGGAGGTCGGCAAGTGAGCCTGAAAAGCCGCTTCCAGGCCCAGTACCGGACCGGCAGGGATGTCGGATACCTGACCGAACGGCCGCCGGTACCCGGCAACATGATGATGGAGCTGTCCAACGCGTGCAATCACAGCTGCGCGTTCTGCCCCAGCCCCCACATGAAGCGCAAGCGCGGCCTGATGTCCGACGAGGTCGCCGAGCGGGTCATCGCCCAAGCCGCGGCGGCCGGCGTGCGCGAAATCGGCTTTTATTCCACCGGCGAGCCCTTCATTCACAGAGGCCTAGCCCGTTTGATCGCCCATGCCAAGAACGTGGGCATCGGCTACACCTATATCTCCACCAATGGTGCCCTGGCGACGCCCGATCGGGCGCGCAAGGTCATCGAGGCCGGTCTGGATTCGATCAAGTTCTCGGTCAACGCCGGATCGCGGGAAACCTACAAGACCATCCACGGCGTCGACGATTTCGAAGCGGTTTCGCGCAACATCGAGTTCATCGCCAATTATCGGCGCGAAATCGGCTCGCCGATCAAGCTCTTTGCCTCTTGCGTGGTTACCAAGGTCATCGAACACGAGGTGCCCAAGATCCGCGATTGGCTGGCGCCGTTGGTCGACGAGGTCCAGTTCAATCCCTGCGCGCCGTTCAACTGGCCGGACCAAGCGCTTGCCGGCAATGCCGAGATTTGCCACCTTCCGTTCAATCGCATCCACGTGACGTGCGAGGGCTACCTCACGCTCTGCTGCGTCGACTACCAGAACTACCTAGCCGTAGCGGATCTCAACCGGATGAGCCTGACCGAGGCGTGGCATTCGGATTCCTTCGTGCGGGCGCGGCGCCAGCACCTCGGCGACGACATGGCCGGAACCCTGTGCGGCCGTTGCTGGCGCAACGCCCCCGACCCGGTCGAGCCGCTGGTCGCGGAATTGGCGGATGTGATCGATTACGAAGACTACGACCGCTCACAGCGCCAGGCCATTCTCGAAGGCCTACGGACGAATAATTTGGAGACTGGCGAATGACCGCCAAGGGTAAGCCTCAGTTGGACAGCAGCGCGGATTACAAGGAATACGTCTTCAGCGAGGAATGGAAGTCCCACGTGGGTGAGGACTTTCATGAATACCGCCGGCTGTGGCACGAGGTTCCTGCCAATTGTCAGGATTTGGGCTATCCGCTCAACCTGGACATCGAAACGACCGATATCTGCAACCTGTCCTGTCCGGGGTGCCCGCGCACCCTCATGGCCGAGAATAACGAACTGACCATGCGGCGGATGAGCCGTGAGGAATATTCCAGCCTTGTCGATCAGGCCGCCGAGATGGGCGTCAAGGCGCTCAAGCTGATGTACAACGGCGAGCCCCTGGCCCACAAGGACGTGGTCTGGCAGGTCGAGTACGCCAAGCAGCGCGGCATCGTCGACGTGATCATGAACTCCAATGCCACCTTGCTGCGCAAGGACACGGCGGAGGGTCTGCTCAAGGCTGGCCTGGACGGCATCTTCTTCTCCATCGACGCCGTCTCTCCCGACGTCTACGAGCAGCGCCGGGTCGGCGCCCGCTTCGGTCAGGTGATCGACAACATTTACAACTTCATCAAGCTGCGCAACGAATTGCGGCCGTCCTGCCGCACCCGCATCAGCATGGTGATGTTCGAAGGCGACGAGTGGCGCGACCAGTTCCAGGCGTTGCGCACCATGTGGGGCGGCCTGGTCGATTCCATCGGCTACAGCGTGGCCACCGATTACGAGGACACCTCGGTCAAGTCGGCGGTGCCGGGCTGGTGGTGCTCGCAGCCGTTCCAGCGCATGGTGCTGAAGATCAACGGCAACGCCACCGTCTGCTGCCCCGACAATTGGGACGCGCTGAAGGTCGGTGACTGGCGCGAGACTTCGCTCAAGGACCTGTGGAACAGCGAGGCCGCGCGGGCCATTCGCCAGGCCCACCGCGAGGGCAAGTACCACGACATCGACCTCTGCTCGCGCTGTTCGTATCCGCATCTGGAAAAGACGGTATGAATCTGGGCGGCGGTGGCGGCAAGTCGCTGCTCGCTCGATTGCGTGACGGACTGCGCCGCCAGGAAGCACCGGCTCCCCTGGGGACGTTGATGTCGCGGACCGACGCCGTGGCCGAACGTCTCAGCGCGGCGGCGATGGAGGAGTTGTTCGCTGCCCGCGCCGGGTGCCAGGCGGTCGCTGCCGCCTTCGCCCGCTTCGTTGGCGAGCCCGGCGGCCGGCAGGCCATCAGGAAGGCGTTGCATATCGCGCTCGAGGACCGGATGCGGGCGGTCGCCCTGACCGCCGATCCGCCCGAGCGCAACGGCTTCGGGCCCATTCCGGCAATCAGCCTGGGCTGGCCGCTCGATGGGGCGGCCGCACGCGCGCTCGGCCTTTCACCGCCGCCGCGCCGCATCGGTTTCCACCTGCTGGCCGTGGCCGGCGTGCTGACGCAGGCGGTGCTGCTGGCGGTCGAGGCTGTGGCGGCGCTGGCGGCACCTGGCCGGCCGCCAGCGGCGCGGCAGCATTTCTCCGTCGCCATTCCCAATTTCACCCATCCCCATTACTGGCAAGCCATCCTCGACGCGGTGCGCGAAAGGCTGGGCAACCGGCCCGACCTTCTGTTGCTGATCAACGACCAGGGCCGCTCGGGCGATGCCGGACCGGGCACCGTCGGCGTGGATCCCAAACGCCTGCCGGTGCGGCGCGGGCCGTGGCTGCGCGACGTGGTGCTGCCGAGCCTGCGGCTGCTCGCCGCCGTGCTGGGGCGCATCGCCGTGGCACCGTTCGACGGCGCCGTGCTTGAGGCCGCGCGCGGCGCCTTCTTCGAGGCCCGCCAGACCCTGCCCACCCGCCGCTTGCTCGACAATTTCGCCATTCGGCACTACGTCGACCATACCGAGTACACCGCGACTCATGTGGCGCGCGCCTCTATCCTGCACCAGTCGGGCGGGCTGATGGTGCGCTGGCCCCATTGCGTCATGGACAATCCAGGCGCAGCCCTGTCCTACCTGGGTTATGACCTCTTCCTGTCCGGTGGCGCGGTCGAGAAACGCGACCACGGCGCCACTTGGTCTGCCTCGCTCCGGCCGGTGGTGAGCGGCCTGATCAAGAACGATCGCCGGCTCAACGAGGGTCAGCGGGTCGCGCCGGACATCGAGGCGCGCATCGCTGCGCATCGGGCGGCCGGCGGTCGCGTCGCCGCCTATTTTGGCATGAGCCCGGTCCCCGGTTTCGAGGTCTGCGTGCGCGACACCCTGGAAGCCATGGCCGACGCTCTTGCCGGTCGGCCGGAATGGCTGCTGGTGGTCAAGGCCAAGGGCCCCCGCTCGCTCCACGTGCTGGAACGTGTGTTCCCCGATTGCGCCGGCTTTCGCCGCATGCGGGACGCCGGCCGCGTGCTGGTGGTGCCCTATGACCAGCCCGGCTTCGAGCCGTGCGCGGCGGGCTGGCTGTGCGGCCACATGGATTTCGGCGTCGGTTTCGGCTCGGTCCAGGCCGAGGCCCTGGTGCGCGGCATCCCGCATTTCTGCTACTACCCAGTCATGCAGGACACTCCGACCCAGCGCCTGCTGGCCGGCTGCGGCCTGCTTCACGACGACGTCGCCACTTTCCGCGTGGCGCTCGGGCGCTGGCTCGACGCGCCCGAGGGGTTCTTGCTCCCCATCGACGTCTGCCGCGAAGCCTATGACCGCTTCGCCGACGACCAGGCGCTGGACCGGGTGGCCGAGCTGCTCTGGTGCGAAGAGGGTGCGAGTGGACTGGCGCGGCGCCAAGCGAGGCCGTAGATTGGCCCCGGCGTGCCACCACAAGACGTGGGCAAATCTTCCGACGGATCGAAAGGATTTGGCAGGGTGAGGAATCGACTGAGCATGCTCGTAGGCATCGCCTTGCGCCTGGTGGTCGCGCCGGTGTTCTGGGTTTGGCGCTGGACCAAGTTCAGCGCTGGCATGGGGGTGATGCGGGGCCACCTTGCCCTGCTCTCGCCGAGCGAGCGTCGCGCCGTGCTGCTTTTCCTGCCCCTGACCTTGCCCCTGTTCACGCTGTACCGCGCCTGCTGCTTCCTTGCCCGCGTCTATCGCCGCGAATTCGCGCAATACGCACTCGAGCGCTTTGCTATCCTGGTCGGCCGCCATTACGGCAAGGGTGGCCTGTGCTATTCCGACATCCAGGATGTTCCCGACGATGTGTTGGCGCGGCGCTGGGCCGAGCTGGGCTCCATCCGGGTGGGCCCCTTCATCGACCGCTATCCGCGCGCGCTGGCCTATCGCGACGGCGACAGCTTCCTGGACGCCGGCTGCGGCATGGGCAACGTGATCAAGGAATTGTCGGGCCGCTATCCGACGTCCGCCATCCACGGCTTCGACCTCAACCAGGACGCCATCCGCATGGTCCGCTGCGGCACCGCCGGCCGGCCGTCGATCACCGTCGAGGTCGGCAGCCTGACCGATCCGGCGCAATTGGCCAAGTTCGCCGACGGGGCGTTCGATCACGCCATCCTGTGCAACGTCTTCCACTACATCGTCGCCGGCGGCATCGCCGAATCGGCCAAGCTGCGCCAGCGGATCGTTGACGAACTGGTGCGCATCACGCGGCGCTCGGTGCTTCTGATGCTCGACCAGGTGGACCGGTCGCCCGAGACCCGGGTCGAGATCGTGTCGGCCAACGCCTGTTTCATCCGGGACGACATCCCCGGTTTCTTCGCCCGTCATCCCGGCGAGTGCCTGGTGATTTCGCCGGATCGCGACAATGTCGCCGTTCTTTACCGCCATGGCGGCATTGGGGAAGGAGTGAGCAATGTCTGAGCCCTATCGCATCCCCCTGTTCCGGCCGAACCTGGGCGACGAGGAGCGGGCGGCGGTCGACCGCGTTCTCGCCAGCCAGTGGATCGCCATGGGTCCCGAGGTCGAGGCCTTCGAGAAGGAATTCGCCGCCTATGTCGGCGCCCAGCATGCCGTGGCGCTGAACTCGTGCACCGCCGCCCTTCACTTGGCGAATGTCGGCTTCGGCATCGGGCCGGGCGACGAGGTCATCGTGCCGTCGTTGACCTTTGCCGCCACCGCCAACGCGGTCTTCGCCACCGGCGCTGGCCCGGTCTTTGCCGACGTGGTCGGCAAGCACGATTGGACCATCGACCCCGAGGACGTGGCGCGCAAGATCACGCCGCGCACCAAGGCGGTGTGCGTCATGCACTACGCCGGCTACCCTTGTGACATGGCAGCGTTGGCCCGGCTGTGCGCCGATGCCGGCGTGATCCTGTTCGAGGACGCCGCCCACGGCCTGGGCGGCACCCTGGACGGACGTGGGCTGGGCACCCTGTCGCGGGCCGGCTGCTACAGCTTCTACAGCAACAAGATCATCACCACCGCCGAGGGCGGCATGATCGTCACCGACGATCCCGATCTGGCGCTGCGCTATCGCCGCCTACGTTCGCACGGCATGACCGCCACCGCCGTGGACCGGGCGCGCGGCTCGCTGGGTTACGACATCGTCGAGGCCGGGTTCAATTACCGTCTCGACGACATCCGCGCCGCCCTGGGGCGGGTGCAGATGACCCGCCTCGATCCCAGCCTCGCCCGCCGCCGGGTGCTGGTCGCCGCTTACGCCGAGCGTCTGGCGGCGATCGACGGCGTCAGCCTGCCCAATTACGGCGGACGTGGCGAGCCGGCGCATTACATCCTGCCGATTCTGGTCGAGCGCGGTGACCGCGATGCCATTCGCCGGCGCATGAACGACCTGGGCGTGCAGACCAGCTTCCATTATCCGCCGGTGCACCGTTTCCGCCATTACACCGATCAAGGCGCGATCGATCTGCCGTGGACGGAATGGGTCACCGACCGCTCCATCACCCTGCCGCTCTATCCCGAGCTGACCCTGGACGAGGTCGATTTCGTCGTCGATGTCCTGCGAAAGAGCATTGATGGCTGATCTGCTGTTCGTCGTCGATGCCCTGCCGGAGACCGGGTTCGGCCACGCCGCCCGGTGCTTGGCGCTGGCCGGGATGATGCGGGACGGCAGGCCGGGGCTGGCGATCGCCTTCCAGGGGCGGTTCTCGGAAGGCGCGCGCGCGCGTATAGCCGAGGCGGCCCCGGGGATTTCCATCGTCTCTCCCGATCAGGCCATTGCGGCGCAAGTGTGCGTCGTCGATCGCATGGCGGCGCCGCTCGACATCGACGCCGTCGATCGCGATCTGGCGGCAGGCCTGGCGCAACGGTGCGGACGCCTGGTGCACATCAGTTCGGGCACCCGCGACCCGCGGCTGCCCGAGGACTGGCTGGTGGTGGGCTATCACCCCGGCGGGCCGGCGCCGGTGCCGCCACGGCTGCTGTGGGGCTTGGATTTCGTCCCCACCGACATCGGCGAGCCGCTCGACCACGTGGTCCGCGACCCGAAGCGCCTGCTGGTGGCGCTGGGCGGCTACCAGATGCCCGGCGCGGTGACCCGAGTCCTCGCGGCGGCGGCGCTGGTCCCGGAAATCGCCGCCATCGACGTGCTGGCCTCGCCGGTGGCGGACGAGACGGTGGATTGCGGCGTGCTGCGCCCCGACCAGAGCCTGACCGTCCACCGCAACGTGCCCTCGGTCTTTCCGCTCATTGCGGCGGCGGGAACCGTCCTGGCCAGCATGGGAAACCTGGCTTATGAAGCCCTGGCCTTGGGCACGCCTGCCTGCCTGATCGGGCAAAAGCAGTTCCAATCCGACATCGCCCGGGTGCTGGACCGCATGGGGCTGGCGGTGGCGGGCGGCATGCTGGCCGAACAAGACGTCGCCGGCTTGGCCGCCGGCCTGTCGGCCACCATGGAAAGAGCGCCCGCGCTCAGCGGCGCGGCGTCCGCCGCCGTTCCGCGGGACGGTTTGCGCAAGATGACGCGGGCCATCGAGGCTTTCGCGGGGAGGTAGGCTCGTCATGAACAGGATCGTCAGCGTGGTGGTGGACAACGACAGTTGGTTCCTGCCGCACGCCCATCGACTGGTGGCCGACATTTGCGCCGATGGCGACGATGCGCGCCTGTGCCGGGCCCATGCCGATATTCCCGAAGGCGACATCGCCTTCTACCTGAGCTGCATCCGAATAACGCCGCCCGAGGTTCTGGGCCGCAACAAGGTCAACCTGGTGGTTCACGCCAGCGATCTGCCCAAGGGCAGGGGATTCTCGCCGGTCGCCTGGCAGGTGGCGCAAGGCTGCAACGACATCCCGCTCTGCCTGCTGCATGCCGTCGACGGGGTCGACGCCGGTCCGGTGGTCTATCGCGACCATATCCACCTGGAAGGGCACGAATTGCTGGACGAGATCCATGTGCGGCAGGCCGAGGCGGTCAACGCTTTGTGCCTGCGTTATCTGCGCGACCCCGAACCGCCGCCGGGAACGCCGCAATCGGGCGAGCCCTCGGTGTTCCCCCGCCGCACGCGGCGAGACGACGAGCTGGACGTAGAGCAGTCGCTGGCCGCGTTGTTCGACCGCCTCAGGGTCGCGGACAACGACAAGTTCCCCGCCTATTTCCGCCTGCACGGGCATACCTACCTGCTGCGGATCACCAAGGAATGACGGCCTTGGTCAGCCAGGCGGGACGGGGCGGCATCGTCGGCATTCTGCAGGCGCGCATGGGGTCGACCCGCCTACCCGGCAAGATCCTCATGCCGCTGGCAGGCGCTCCCATGCTGCAGCGCCTGGTGGAACGCTTGCGCCGCTCGTGCCGGCTCGATCATCTGGTGGTCGCCACCAGCGACCAGCCCGCCGACGACGCCACCGCCCAATTGTGTCGCGACATCGGCGTCGATTGCTTCCGGGGCAGCGAAACGGACGTTCTCAGCCGCTTCCTGGCGGTGGCGGGGGCCACCGGCGCGGATTTGGTGGTGCGGCTGACCGGCGACAACCCGTTCGTCGACGGCCCCCTGGTCGATCAACTGATCGCGGAGTTCGAGGCCTGCGTCCCCGCCCTCGACTACGCCAATAATATCGACGGCTCGGGCTACCCTTACGGCCTGTCGCTGGAAATCGTCTCCCGCAAGGCCTTGGAAGCCGCAGGGGCCAGCGACGATCCCCAGGATCGCGAGCACGTCACTCGTTTCGTGCGTAACGGTGGCCGCTTTCGCGGGGGCGTTCTCAAGGCGAAGACCGCCTTCGCGTACGACCGCTTGACCGTTGATACCGCCGACGACTATCAGAAGGTCCGGGCCCTGTTCGAGCGGCTATACGCCGAGCAACCGGACTTTTCGCTGCCGGCCCTTAGCCTGGAGGCTCCCATGCAAGTTTCTACCTTCTCCATCGCCGGCCGCGAGATCGGGCCGGGCCGCGCCCCCTATCTGATCGCCGAAGCCGGCATCAACCACGACGGCAATCCCGAGCAGGCGATGGCGCTGGTCGAGGCGGCGGCGCGGTCGGGCGCCGACGCCCTCAAGCTGCAGGTCTTCGAGACCGGCAAGTTCCTGGCGCTGTCCAGCGCCTATTTCGACATCTTCCGTGAGCGCGAGCTGTCCAACTCGGTGATCACCGCCATGATCCGCCGGGCCGAGGAGCTGGGCCTGACCGTCTTCTCGTCGGTGTTCGACGAAGGCAGCGCCGACATGCTGGCCGAGATGGGTACGCCGGCATTCAAGATCGCCTCGGGCGACCTCACCCACCTGCCGCTGCTGCGCCATATCGCCCGCCACGGCCGGCCGATCATCCTGTCCACCGGCTGCGCCACCCTGGATGAGATCGGCGAGGCCATCGCCGCGATCCGCGAGGTGAATGCCCAGTTGCCCGTCGCCGTGTTGCACTGCGTGTCCAACTATCCCACCAATCCCAGCCAAGCCAACCTGGCCTGCATGCGCTCGATCGCCGAACGTTTCGGAGTCGTGGTGGGCTATTCCGACCATACCCAGGGCATCGCCGTGCCCATCGCGGCGGTGGCGCTGGGAGCGACCATCATCGAGAAGCACTTCACCCTGGACCGGAACTTGCCGGGTCCGGATCACGCCCTGTCGGCCGATCCGCAGGAATTCGCCGCCATGGCCGCCGCCGCGCGCGATGCCGCCGCGAGCGTCGGCAGTGCGGTCAAGGCGCCGGTCGAGGAGGCGTCGTTTATCCCGCTCATTCGCCGCAGCATCGTGGCGGCGGTGGATCTGCCCGCTGGCACCGTGGTCGAGGCCGCTATGCTGGGCTTCAAGCGGCCCGGAACCGGCATCGCGCCTCGCGAGCTCGAACGGCTCGTCGGCCGGCGCACCTCCCGTGCATTCGCCGCCGACGAGGCCCTGGCCTGGGACGGGCTGGGGGACTGATCCAGCAACGGAAGGCCGGTCCCGCCGGCCTTCCTCTTTTCCACCTGAGGCCTAAACCGTGCCGGTTCTTCTTCGCCACAGCCGCGATCTTCCGCCGCAGACGGCATGGTCCGCCTGGTGCACCGTCGCCGGCACCGAGACGCCGCCGTTGGACCCCCCCGCCCGCCTGCGCGGCGAGGCGGCCCGGCTGGAGGCCGCCTTCGACGCCATGCGCGACGAATGGTGGGCCTTGGGCCGTACGCTCGCCGGCGAGCCGACCGGCGAGCTGGGCCACATGCCCACCGCCAGCGTCTATGCCTCCGATACCGGCGTGCAGCTGGCCTGGGCCCACGTGGTGCGTGACCTCGCCGCCGAAGCGGAGAGCACATTGGTGCTGTGTGACGACCCTTGGGTGTTTCGTCACCTGGCGGCGCTTCCCGGCGTTAAGGCTGGTGCCGCCCCGGCGCTCGCCAAGGCGGAACTCAAGCTGGCCGTGCGCGGTTTTGCCGCCCGCACCATGGTGGCGATGCGGGCACTGTCGAGCTGGTGGAAATGCCGCGGCCAGCGCACCCACCATCGCCTAAATGCGCCGGTGTTGCTGGCCTACGGCCATCCCGGCAGTGACGCCAACGGCAAGGACGCCTATTTCGGCCCGCTGCTGCGCGAAATCCCGCCGCTGGTGCGCCTGCTCCACACCGATTGTCGGGTGGGGCGGGCCCGCCAGCTCGCCGCCGACGGGCGCACCGCCGCGCTGCACGCCTGGGGCAATCCGCTGTGGGTGCTGGACCTGCCTTTCGCCCGCTGGCGTCCCAGCGCCGCCGCCCGCTCAGGCGCGCACGGCTGGCTGGTGCGCCGGGCCGCCTGTGTCGAGGGCGGCGGCGGCTCGGCAGCCATCACCCGTTGGCAGATGCGCTGCCAGCGCGCCTGGGCGCAGGCGGTCAAGCCCCGCGTGGTGGCGTGGCCGTGGGAGAACCATCCGTGGGAGCGTGCCTTCAGTCGGCTTGGGCGGACCCTGGGGTTCAAGACCATTGGCTACCAGCACACCGTGGTGGGGCCGCACATGTACAACCAGGCGCCGGCCACCAATCCCGACGGCCTGAACAGCCTGCCTGACCTGATCGCCGCCAATGGCCCGGCCTACCGCGATAATCTGCGCGACTGGGGCATCCCGGCCGAGCGGCTGGCGGTGTGCGGCGCCTTTCGCATCGCCGGGCCGACCCCGCTGCGCCACGACCCCGCCGGCCCGTTCTTCGTCGGGCTGTCCAACGAGCCGCGTTACAACGACCAACTGATGGCGGTGGTGAAGCCGCTGGCCGAGGCGGGCCTGCGCTTTCTGGTCAAGCAGCACCCCATGTTCCCTTACGACTTCGAGGAAACCGAAAGCTTGCGCCGCACCGACGTGCAGCTTCAGCACCACGACGGCTTGGCCGGAGTGGTGTTCTGCACCGGCGCGGTGGGCCTGGAGGGCGTGTTAGGCGGACTGCCCACCTTCCGCTTCCGCCCGCGCGGCTATGTGGCCATGAACGTCATGCCCCCCGGCATCAGCGCCGTTCCGGTGGATGCCGAAACTCTGGGCGAGGCCCTGCGCGCGGCGCGGCCGCCGGCCGCGGTATCGTGGGACAGCGTCTTTGCTCTACCCGATCTGGCGCTGTGGCGCCGCCTGCTGGAAGGACCCTCGCCATGAAGGTCGAGACTTTGCGCGCCCGCCTGCAATCGGGCCAACCGGCCATCGGCACTTGGCTCGGCATTCCCCACCCCATCTCGGCCGAGGCCATGGCCAGCCTTGGCTACCACTGGCTGGCGGTGGACATGGAGCATGCCGGGGCGTCGGTAGACCAGGCGATGGCCTGCTTCCTGGCGGCCGAGCGCCACGGTTGCGTGCCCCTGGCCCGGTTGCCCTCGGCCGATCCCTATCTGGCCCGCCGCCTGCTCGACGGCGGCGCCCAAGGGCTGATCATCCCGGTGGTGGAAAGCATCGAGGGCTGGGCCGAGTTCGCCGCCCACTGCCTTTACCCGCCTCACGGCCGGCGCGGCGTCGGTCTGTCGCGTTGCAACGGCTGGGGTGACAGCTTCAAGGAGTATCTGACCGGCTTCCGCCCGTTGCTGGTGCCGCAGATCGAGACTCGCCGGGGTGCCGAGGAGGCGGCGGCCATCGCCGCCCGCGACGAGGTGGACGCGCTGTTCCTGGGACCCTACGACCTATCCGCTGACCTGGGTGCGGCTGGCGACTTCGCCAACGCTACCCTGAAGGCCGCCATCACCAAGGTGCGCGAGGCCTGCACGGGCGCGGGCAAGCCCTGTGGCATCCACCAGGTGGCCGCCGAGCCGGCCCAGTTGGAGGCCCGCATCGCCGAGGGCTTCCGCTTCATCGCCTATTCCACCGATGTCATCGCCATGCGCGCCGCGCTGGGCGGTGTCGGCCATCTGCTGTAGCGAGGACCACGATGAGGACCGTCTGCGTCATCCCCGCCCGCATGGGTTCCAGCCGCTATCCGGGCAAGCCGCTCGAACCCATGCTGGGCTTGGCGCTGGTGTTGCACGTGTGGCACCGCTGCCGCCTCACCCCCGGCCTTGATCGGGTGGTGATCGCCACCTGTGACGAGGAAATCCGAGCCGCCTGCGTAACGGCCGGGGCCGAGGTGGTGATGACCGCCGATTCCCATCCCGGCTGCGTCGACCGTACCGTGGAAGCCATCGACAACATGGGCGAGAGGCTGGGCGACGGCGACTTCGTGCTCATGGTTCAGGGCGACGAGGTGATGGTCAGCCCCGAAATGTGCGCCGCCATCCTGGACGCCTATCGGGCCACGGGCGATGCCGTGGTGAACCTGGCTACCCGCGTGGTCGACCTGGCCGACCACGACGACCCCAACTGCGTCAAGGTGTGCAGCGCCCCCGATGGCCGCGCCCTGTTCTTCTCGCGCTCGCCCATCCCCAACCGGGTACGCCAGCCCGACGTGGCAATCTACCAGCAGACCGGCGTCATCGGCTTCAAGCCTTCGTTCCTGCGCACCTTCGGCGCATTGGAGCGCACGCCGCTGGAGATCGCCGAGGGCATCGACATGTTGCGCACGCTGGAGCACGGCTATCCCATTCGGATCGTGCGGTCCGAAACCCCCACCATCGGCGTCGACACCCCCGCCGACCTCAAGCGCGGCGAGGACATGCTGCGCGCCGATCCGGTGACGGCCCGGTATCTGTGAGCATGACCCACCAATCGGTCCGGCAATCGGCTGAAGGCAGCCACGGCATCGGCTGGCGCGCGCGGCTGGTGCCAGTGTGGCCCATCGTGCTGGTGGTGCTGATGGTGCTTGCCGTGGACCGGTTGCTGTGGTGGGCCATGGACCCGACCTTGTCGTGGCCCGAGGTGGACGCCCAGGTCGCCGGCCTGGCACCCGACCGTCCGGTGCTGGCGGTGATCGGCTCGTCGCGCAGCTATATGGGCCTGCCGCGCGAGCTGTTGGCCAAGGAGCTGGCGGCGCGCGGGCTGCCCCACCAAGAGGTGAACCTGTCGATTACCGGCGGCGGTACGCCGTCCCTGGCGCTGGCCATTCTCGCCGACCACACCCGCCTGCTGCGGTCCCTGCCCCCGGGCAGCAAGGTGGTCTATGTTTTCTCGCCGTTCGAGATGAACTTCCTGCAGCGGCGGCGCATGCTGTCGCTGCCGACGGGGGCCGAAATGATGTCGCGCTTCGGCATGGTGGATGCCGACGGCTGGGCCTTCCGGCTGCGTGATATTTCGGGGTTCGCCCGCCTGGCGCTGAACGACGCCTGGATGGATTGGCCCTATCCTTTCAACCGCATCATGGAGGCGTCCATCCAGCCCATGCTGCTGAAGGACGCCACTCATGGCTGCAACGCTGCGGGCCTGGCCAATTACCAGCTTCTGCCCGTCAATCGCTGGGCCATGGAGCGTCTGGCCGAAACCCTGGGGCCGGACCTGATCGTCGTCTTCCCGCCGCTCAGCGACCGCCAGCAGGCGGTGGACCGCGATGCCGGCATCCTTCCCGTCGCCATGCCCTGGTTGGACTCCTATGCCCAGGCCCATGGCCTGCGCTTCGATCCTGGTTTCGGTGACCGGTTGAACCTGCCGCGTGAGGCCTTCGCAACCGATTGCGACCATCTGCACCGCAGCGAGGACAAGGAAGTTTTCGCAAAGGCGGTGGTGGACCTGCTGCGATGAACTTCGATTCCATCCAATATCTGGGATTGCTGGGCGCCGCGCTGGTGGCCATGCGGCTGCTGCCCAGCGACCGGTTGCGCCACCTCGTGCTGCTGCTGGCTTCCTACGGCTTTTATGCCGCGTGGGATTGGCGCCTGCTCGGGTTGGTGCTGCTGGTGACCGGGATCAGCTTTGTCGGCGGCACGGTGGTCGAGGCCCATCGCGCCCAGGGGCGGGGCAACGGTGCGCTGACCCTGATTATCGGCCTGTTGTTGCTGCCATTGGCGCTGTTCAAGTATTTCGACTTCTTCTCCGCCAGCCTGGCCCAGCTCGCCGGGCGGCTGGGCTGGCATATGGATGCTGTCACGCTGGGGCTGTTGCTGCCCATCGGCATCTCGTTCTACACCTTCCACGCCATCAGCTACGTCGCCGACATCCACGCCGGCCGGCTGTCGGCGGAACGCAGCGCCATCCGCTATGGCCTGTACATCTGCTTCTTTCCCCAGCTGATCGCCGGCCCCATCGTGCGCTCCACCGATTTCCTGCCCCAGCTGCACCGGCCGTGGCAGGCTCCCGGCAGCGCCGAGATCGCCGGCCACCTGGCCCGCTTTCTGTGGGGCATGGCCAAGAAGGTGCTGATCGCCGACCGCCTGGCTGCCGCTATCGTCGATCCCGCCTTCGCTGACCCCTCGGCCATCGACGCCCTGACGGCGGCGCTGGCGGCGATCGGCTTCACGCTGATGATTTATGCGGACTTCTCGGGCTACAGCGACATGGCCATCGCCTCGGCCGGGCTGCTGGGGTACCGCTTCAAGGAAAACTTCAACGCTCCCTATCTGGCCGCCAGCGTGCGGGAATTCTGGCGCCGCTGGCACATCTCGCTGTCCAGTTGGATCCGCGACTACGTCTACATCGCCATGGGCGGCAACCGCTCGCCGGGCCGCGTGCGCCCGGTTGTCAACCTGGCCGTTTCCATGTTCTTGTGCGGCCTGTGGCACGGTGCCGCCTGGACCTACGTGTTGTGGGGCCTGTGGCACGGTGCCGCCTTAGGAATCGAGCGCCTGCGGGGCAAGCGCGAGCTGGCCTCGCTGCCGGCTCGGCTGGCTGGCTGGCTGGTGACCATGGCGGTGGTGGTATTGGGCTGGATCCTGTTCCGGGCGCGCGACTTGGAGCAGGCGGGCCAGTTCCTGGGCGCCTTCGTTGATCCGGGGCGGCCGCACGCTCCGTTCCAGTTCGCATTGTGGACGGTGCTGGGCATGGCGGGGCTGGTGGTCGCCGCCGAGCATCTGGTCCTGGATCGGCGGGCGGCCGAGCCGGCGGGCGGGGTGATGGCTTTGCGGCTGGGGGCCGCCTGTGCCCTGGCCGTCGTAATCCTGTTCCTCGGCAGCCCCAACATCGGCGGCCGCAACTTCATCTATTTCCAGTTCTGACGGGTGCAGCATGAGCGCGACGGGTGAAAAATTGCGGGTCGGTATCGCCGGCTATGGGGTGGTGGGAAAGCGCCGCCGCCAGTTCATCGACCAGCATCCCGCCCTGGTAACCGTGGCGGTGGCCGACCGCGCCTTCTCCGCGGATGGCGTGCTGCCCGACGGTGTGCGCCACTACACCAATTCACTGGACCTGCTGTCGCGGGAACAGCTGGACGTGCTGTTCGTCTGCCTGACCAACGATGTTGCCGCCGAGATCACCATCGCCGGCCTGGAAAAGGGCCTGCATGTCTTTTGCGAGAAGCCGCCGGGGCGCGACGTGAGCGACATCGCCAAGGTTATGGCGGCCGAGGCGCATCATCCCGATCTCAAGCTCAAATACGGCTTCAATCACCGCTACCATGATTCGGTGCGTGACGCGCTCGCCCTGGTGCGCAGTGGTCAGTTGGGCCGCATCGTCGACCTGCGCGGCGTCTACGGCAAGTCTGCCATCATCTCGTTCGGCCAGAGCGACTGGCGTTCCAAGCGCGGCGTCGCCGGCGGCGGCATCCTGCTGGACCAGGGCATCCATATGGTGGACTTGATGCGGTTGTTCGCCGGCGAGTTCACAGACGTCCAGGCGGTGATCAGCAACCGCTTCTGGGGCCATGACGTCGAGGATAACGCCTATGCCCTGATGCGGACGGCGGATGGCGTGGTGGCCATGCTGCACAGCTCGGCTACCCAGTGGCGCCACCGCTTCCAGTTGGACATCGCGCTGGAGAAGGGCGCCATCACCCTGGCCGGCATCCTGTCCGGCTCGAAGAGCTATGGTGCCGAGACCATGACCGTGGCCTGGGCCACCGAGGGCGATGCGGGCGACCCGCGCGAGCAGACCACCCGCTACAACCAGGACCCCAGCTGGGCCGACGAGATCGCCGACTTCGCGGGTTGCATCTTGACCAGTCGCCCCGTCACCGAAGGCTCGTCCGCCGAAGCCTATGCCACCATGCGCCTGGTCTACCGCATCTACTGCGCCGACCCCGAATGGCGCCGGCGGTGGAACCTGAACGTGCCGGAGCAGGAGTGAGGCCATGCTGAATGGCAAGCGCGCGCTGGTAACCGGCGGCACCCGAGGCATCGGCCGGCGTATCGCCGAGCTGTTGGTCGAGAAGGGCGCCCAGGTTACCGTCACCGGCACTCGCCCCGACGGCAAGCCGCCCGTCGGCTGCGCCTTCCAGGCGGTCGATTTCGCCGACCGCGACGCCATCCTGGCCTTTGCCGCCCGGGTGCGCGAGGAGGCCCCGGACATCCTGGTCAACAACGCGGGCATCAACCGCGTCGCCCCCTTCGCCACGCTTCCCGTCGAGGATTTCGAGCTGGTTCAGCGGGTCAACGTGCTGGCGCCCTTCGCGCTGTGCCAGGCGGTGCTGCCGGCCATGGCGGCAAGGCGCTGGGGCCGCATCGTCAACATCAGCTCCATCTGGGGCAAGATCAGCAAGGAACACCGCGCCGCCTACTCCACCAGCAAGTTCGGCCTGGACGGCATGACCGCCGCCCTGGCGGCCGAGGCCGCAGCTGACGGTGTGCTGGCCAATTGCGTGGCTCCCGGCTTCATCGACACCGAACTGACCCGCAATGTGCTGGGCGACGCCGGTATCGCCGAGCTGACCGCCAAGGTGCCGGCGCGGCGCCTGGGCACGGTGGACGAGGTGGCCGCCTTCGTGGTCTGGCTCGCCGGCCCGGAGAACACCTTCATCAGCGGGCAGAACATCGCTATCGACGGAGGCTTCACTCGTGTCTGACGCCATGATGGTCATCCAGTCTCACAAGGGCCCCTATCAGGTCCATATGAATGCCGGCCTGCCGGCGGAGCTTGCCCAGGGCAAGGCCCAGTTCCTCATCGACCGCAACGTCGCCGCCCTGCATGCAGACCGGCTGGCGTCGCCGCTGGCTTCGGGCCGGGTGCTGCTGATCGACGCCACCGAGGAGAACAAGTCCATCGAGGCCATGCCGGCCTACATCGACCATCTGGCGGCGGCGGGAATCAAGCGCGACCACCTCCTGGTGGCGGTGGGCGGCGGCATCGTCCAGGACATCACCTGTTTCCTGGCGGCCAATATGTTCCGTGGCATGGACTGGGTGTTCGCCCCCACCACCCTGCTGGCCCAGTGTGATTCGTGCATCGGCTCGAAAAGCTCGATCAACGCGGGTGGAGCCAAGAACCTGCTGGGCACCTTCACTCCGTCGCGCCAGGTGTTCATCGACCCCGGCTACTTGGATACGCTGGATGTGCGTGAAATCCGCTCGGGTGTGGGCGAGATGCTGAAGGTGCACGCCATCGCCGGTCCCGAGCACTTCGCCCAGATCGCCGCTGCCTTCGAGCAATTGTTTACCGACCGTGCCGTGCTGGCCCGTTTCATTCGCCGCTCGCTGGAGGTCAAGCAGGCCTACATCGAGCAGGACGAGTTCGACCGCGGCATCCGCAACATCTTCAATTACGGTCACACCACCGGCCATGCCATCGAGGCCGCGACCCATTTCGGCATCCCCCACGGCATTGCCGTGGCCATGGGAATGGACTTGGCCAACCACATCGCCCGCCGGTCTGGGGTAACTCCGGACACGGTGTTCCAGTCCATGCATCCCACGCTGCGCCGCGCCTATGCCGGCTATGAGGACTTTGAGGTACCGCTGGAGGCCTTCTTCGCCGCTGCCGCCAAGGACAAGAAGAACGAGACGGGCGGCCAGGTGGCGTTCATCCTGCCCGATGCCCAGGCGCGCATCGTCAAGCACCCGCTGCCGGTAACGGACCAATTGCGGGCCGCAGTAGCCGAGTTCTTCGCCGAAGTGAGGCGGGACTAGCCGGCCTTACGGGCCGAGACGTACCAGTTCCAGCCCATCAGCGGGCCCAGTTTGGTCTCGGACGGCGACCACATGGGCCAGGGCTCGCCGTAGACCAGCACGCCGCCGGGGTGCTCGCCATGCTTGCGGCGAAGGTGTTCGCGCACGCGGCTGCCGAAAAGCGGGAACAGGTACCAATAGAATTCGTGCTTGCGCAAAGTGACGTCGCGGAAGGCGGCGAACAGCCGCTGCATCTCACCCTTGGAATAGCAGCGGGTGATGGGGTTGGCGACGGTCTGGCGCTTTTTGCCGCCCCATTCGGTGACCTTGCCCACCCAGTTGCGGCCGCGCAGGAAGGCGCCGCGCAGCAGACCGGTGAACAGCACCAAGTTGACCCAGTAATGCCAGGAATCCTTGCAGTACAGCATGATGACCGCCTGGCCGCCGGGCTTGAGCACTCGGTGCACCTCGGCGATGGCGCGCTCGGTGTCATGAGTGTGGTGCAGCACGCCGTTGGAATAGACGATGTCGAAGGTGTTGTCGGCGAAAGGCAGGTTCTCGGCGTCGCCCTGCAGTGCGGCGCAGTCCTGTGCCACCTCGCCCATAAGAGCGAACTTGCGCTGGGTCGAGCGGGCGCGGTCGAAAGTGACGTCGATGCTCGTCATGATGGCGCCGTGCTTGGCCAGCAGAGCGGAATGCCCGCCGGCGCCGGGGCCCACCTCCAGCACCCGCTTGCCCTTGAGTTGGGACAAGTCCAACTCCACCGTCGCCATGTGCTGGCGCAGATGGAACATGTCCTCGAGATCGTCGACGGCCTTCAGCAGGCTGTCGCGGCTGAGGTTGGCATCAACGTCTTCGTAAAGGGATTCATAAAGCGACTTCCAGAAGCGCTGGATGTCCGTCTTGCCCGCCGATCCCGAACTGCCTACCATTTGCTCGACCGCCAGAAAAACCTTGTTGGCAAAGGCGGCCAAGACTACACATTGACCCCACTCAGCGCAATCAATTCGCCCTGAAAGCGGCTGCCTTCGCCTTGACCAATCCCGTCCGCATTGCCGTCGCCTCGCGCTCGTTCTCGCGCCATCCGATCCTGCGTGCCGAACTGCTGGCCCGCTACCCATCGATCACCTTCAACGAAAGCGGGCGCAGCCTGGCCGGCGACGAACTGGCTGCGTTCCTCAAGGGTCACGACGCCGCTATCACCGCGCTGGAAACCATCGACGAAAAGCTGCTGGATCGTTGCCCCGAGCTCCAGCTCATCAGCAAGTACGGCGTCGGGCTGGACATGCTAGACCTGCCGCTGCTGTCGCGGCGTGGCATCCGTCTGGGCTGGACTGGCGGCGTCAACCGCCGTTCGGTGGCCGAACTGGTTATCGCCATGGCCATCTCGCTGCTGCGCCATGTGCCGCAGGGCAACGCCGAGGTGCGCGCCGGCCAGTGGCGCCAGCTCATGGGCCGCCACCTGTCCGAGCGCACCGTGGGCATCGTCGGCTGCGGCCATGTGGGCAAGGACCTGGCCCAACTCTTGCGCGCCTTCGGCTGCACCCTGCTAGCCCATGACATCCGCCATTTCCCCGATTTCTACGCTGCCAATGGCATCGAGGCGGTGGGGCTGGACGAACTGCTGGCGCGTGCCGACGTGGTGACGCTGCACCTGCCGCTGGATCATACCACCCGCAACATCCTGTCGGCCGAGCGTCTGGCGCTGATGCGCCCCGACGCCATCCTGGTCAACGCCGCGCGCGGCGGGCTGGTGGACGAGGCGGCCATGAAGCGCATGCTGATGGACGGCCGCCTGGCTGGCGCCGCCTTCGACGTGTTCGCCGGCGAGCCGCCCACCGATCTGGAGCTGCTGCGTCTGCCCAATTTCCTTGCCACTCCCCACATCGGCGGCAGCGCCGAGGAGGCGGTGGTGGCCATGGGCCGCGCCGCCATCGACGGGCTTGTCACCGCGAGCGTGCCCGAGCCCGCCAGCGAGGTCTGGCGCGCCGCCGGGGCGGTCGGGGCCGGGGCGATCGGGGGCTGAGGCCGATGGGGGTGGGGGCCAAACTCGTCAAGCTGAAGGCTGATCCGGTGCTGCGGCGCTGGCTGTGGCTGCGGCTGCTGGGCCGGGCGGTCAGTCCGGCGCCGTTCACCCCCCATCGCCCACCCTATTTCCGCCCGCCCGCCGCCGAGCCGGCCCGCGCCCCCGACCTGCCGGCGCTGGAGGCGGGTATGCCGCAAGGGTCACTGACCCTGCCGGTGCCGGGCGGCGGCGTGACCGTCGAGGCCGGCCGCCTCGACCTGTTTTCACGCCCCTATGCCGACGGTGAGGCTCTGTCGGCGCTGCACCGTTTCGCCTGGTTGCCGCTGATGCCCGATGTGGACGGCGCCTGGGTGGCGGCCCTGTGGCAGGCTTGGTGCGAGGGCTACGGCCACCCCCAAGACGGCCCCGCCTGGGAGGCCTACACGGCGGCCGAGCGCGTCATCAACATTCTGGATTTCGCCTGCCGGCGCGGCCTGCCCGGCGAGCGTGACGCGACCATTGCCGCGTTAGCAGCCCATGGCCCCGCCATGATCGAGCGGCTGGAGTATTACGGCGAGCAGGGCACCTGCAATCATCTGGCCAACAACGGGCGCGGTCTCTATCGGCTCGGCCTCGAGTTGGGCTTGGCCGACACCGCACGCCTGGGCCTGGACATCCTGGTAGAGGAAGCCCAGCGCCTGTTCCTGCCATCGGGCGTGTTGCGCGAGGCCTCGACCCACTACCATCTTCTGTATCTTCGCAACTACGTCGATTGCTGGCTGGCGGCGCGCCGCCACGGCCGGTCCGAGGTGGGATGGCTGGCCGCGCTGGCGCAGCGTTTCTGGACCGTGCTGCCCCATTTCGCCCTGCCCGGCGGCATGCCGCTGATGGGCGATATCTCGCCCGATTCACCGCCTGCCTTTCTGGCCGGCCTGTTTCCCGGCGCCGCCATGGAGCAGGGTTGGACTGGTCTGCTTTCCTCCGACGAACGGGCTGCTCTGGGGCATATGCGCGACGGCATCCAGCCCGCAGATGCCGGACTCTTGGCCGTCGATGGCTGGCTGCGTGGGGATTTCGGCCGCTGGTCGGCGCTGTGGCATGGCGAGCCAGCCGGCTGGCGCCTGCCCACCGGCCACGGCCACGAGGATCTGGGCGCCGCCGAGATCCATCTCGATGGCATTCCGCTGTTCGTTGATTCCGGCCGCGGCGCCTATGGCGAGAGCGGCGAGGCGGCGCTGTACCTCGCGGCCGCCGTGCACGGCACCCTCCAGGTGGACGGTCACGATCCTTTCCCCGCCAACAAGCCCTATTATGACGAGCCCTTCCGCGGCGCCATGGCCGGCGCCCCGCCCGTGCTGGCGCGCACCGCCGACGGGCTGGAATTGGCACATGGCGGGTTCATGCGGCTTTCCGGCGTGGGCATGGTGCGGCGCCGCCATGCTTTCGACCAAACGTCGTTGCTGATCGAGGACACGGTCGAGGGCAAGGGTCGCCGCCGCCTAACCCGTCGGCTGGTCACCCCTCATGCCGTCCGGGCCGAGGGCAGCGCCGTCCTTATCGAGGCGCCGAATTTCGCGGTGCGGGTCTCGGCCGAGGTGCCGCTCGCCTGCCGGCCTATGAAGCGGTGGTTGGCGTATGGCGAGGCGGCGCCTGCATTCGCCATCGAAGCGAATTGTACCGTGGCGCTGCCCTG
>DATJKV010000166.1:0-2357 GCA_035491155.1 Magnetospirillum sp.
TGGCGAAGTGCTGGAACTCGGCCGGCTCGACCACCCGCAGCAGGGCGACGCGGCCGCCGGTGTGGCGGGCGCGGCGGCAGGCATAGCTGAGCGCGGCGCGCATTTCCTCGGTGTCGTCGACGACCACCAGAAAAACGCGGGTGCTGGCCAGTTCCGGCATGCTTGCCCTCCCCCCTCGCTATTTCCGCAAGACCACCGCCGCCGCCCAGCCGGCGCTGGCGGCAAGCAGAATGGCTATAATACCGTAGAGTGCGGCCTGCTGGTGGGCGAAATCGTACACGTCGGCGCCCAGGCCGATCTTCGAGATCACCAGCGGCGTGGTCTGGGCGCTGATCACCTGGCCGCCGGCGATCAGGTAGACCTCCACCAGATAGGTGCCCACCGGCACGTTGGCGGGAAAGTGAACGTCGGTGCGGAACAGGCGGTTGCCCAGGAAGCCGATGTCCTGCACCCGGTCGCCGTACAGCCCTTGCTCCTGCTTCAGGCGGATCAGCGCCTTGCGGTACTCGACATTGTCGGCCTTGCGGTCGCGCGGGTGGACGTCGATGTCCAGGCCGTCCAGGCCGATCTGGTGGCGTTCCAGCACCGCGGCGGGGGCGATCTCGGCCAGCGGACGGGTGGCGGCGACGCGGTAGAACGAGGGGGCGTTGCCCACCTCGGCCAGGCCGGAATTCATCCAGATGCCCAGGGTGCGGGCCTTGCGCCGCACGATCTCGGAACGGTTGGGGCCGCGCACCACCACCACCACGTCGGCTCCCGAGGCGCCCTTCACCTCCTCGACCGCGCCGAACAGCAGGACGTCGGTGCCGGCGAAGCCGGTGGTGATGGCGACCAGGTGCTTGGACAAATCCGCCACCAGCGGCTCGGCGGCCCAAGCGGGGACCGCCAGCAGCAGCAGGGAGAGCAGGGCGAGAAGGCGCGTCACCCGGGGCTCTCCGTCCGTGGCCTTCAGCGCGCCAGCTTCTCAGCGATCTCGCTGAGCTGGGCGCGGGCGCGTAGCAGGTAGAAGCCCTGGGTGGTGAGGTGGCTGGGGATCAGCAGGCCGTCGGGGGCACCGTTGAGCACCACGGCGGGCTCCAGCGCGGCCGCCGCCTTCAGGCTGTCCACCATCTGACGCCAGGCCACCGCCAGCTCGCGCTCGGACAGCACCTGGGCATAGTCGCCGCCCAACTCGCGCAGCAGCAGGCCATACGCGTAGACCTTGCCCTTGGTGGCGTAGAACACGTCGTCGGCCTTGGTGTCGAACAGCGCCGAGTGGTTTTCGGCTAGGTGGCGGTCGATATCGGCGGAAGCCGCGCCCAGGTCGCGGCCCAGCGCGGCCACCAGCGCGGCCAGGGTGGCGGCGTGGCGGTCGAAGCCGGGCTCACCGGCCGCCAGGTGCTGGTTGAACTCCACAAGGTTGCGGGCGGCGTTGCGGTACTGCTTCTCCGACGAGGCGGTGGGCGACCACGAGGTGGAGGGGTCGAACTTCCAGATGTTGCCCGGGTACTTCAGCAGGCCTGCGGCCCGCTCCAGGTTGGCATCGGGTCCTTGGCCTCGGTCGCTGACCTCGGCCAGGGCGCGGGCGAAATGGGCGCAGGCGGATACGATGCCCTGTTGGAAGTTGGGCATGTTGTCCAGCCACCAGGTCGGCAGGTAGAACGGGTCGTTGGCGACCCAGGGATGCTCCTCGATCTCGCGGAACACCAAGCGCGCCGCGATCGCCACCGCGCGGCTCTGGGCCGAGTCCACCGTGCCGGGGCCGTAGTCGAAATCGTCGTCGATGACGTGGGTGACGGCCATGCCGATCACCACGTAGCCGACCAACGCCAGGCCAACCGCCGGCGCCAGCCACCACCAGGCCGGACGTGCCAGCCCGCGCAGCCGCTCCAGCGCGGCGGCCGGCAGCGAAAAAGCCCGGGAAGGAGGCGACATCTGATCGGTCATGGTGATCTCTTGGAGGTGCTCTTTAACCCTGTTGCTTACGATGCCGGCCGCTCGGACGCAAGCGCGCCGAAGGGCCTGGCGAAAAGGGGGCTATTTGCGGCGCCGCACCATGGCCTTCACTTCCGCCAGATGGGAGGCCCCCAACAGGTGGGCGGCGACGGCGAAGGCGGCCAGCCCCAGCGCCACCAGCAGGGCGACGATCACCAGCCCGGCCCAGGTGTTGACCGCCAGGGGCCAGGCATAGGTCTTGGCGGCGAACAGCACCGCAGCCATCACCGTGGCGGCGGCAAAAATGCGGGGGGCGCGCGCCTTCAGGCGCTTGTCCATGGTGAAGAAGCCGCGGCCCTTCAGGATGATTCCCAAGGCGACGACGTTGAACCAGGCGGCGATGGCGGTGGACAGGGCCATGCCCACATGGGCCAGCGGACCCA
>DATJKV010000167.1:0-4698 GCA_035491155.1 Magnetospirillum sp.
GTCCACCGGGCCGAATACGATGCCACCGGGGTGCATCCGCTGATCGATGACGGCGACGATTATCCTTCCACTCCCTTTGCCTGTTCCTGCTGTGGAGCCGTCACCGCACAACCCCGCTACGTGGTATTCCACCGGGTCAAAAGTTACCTGCTGTGGGCCAAGCGTAGCCGGACAGAGGGAATTTTCTGCCGGGACTGCACCGACGCGACCGCCGTGCGCGCCTCGGTCTATACCTGGGGCCTGGGCTGGTGGTCGCTGCCGGGACTTTTCCTCACGCCGCTCGCCTTGCTGCGCAATATGCTGGGCGGCACCCAGCCGCGCGACCAAAACGCCCGCCTGCTGATACGCCAAGCCCGCGCCTTCCTGGCGCTGGACGAGATCGATCTGGCCCGTGCGCTCACCGAGCAGGCCGCCCGCTTCGCCCGCTTGTCGGTGCACAAGCGCCAGGTCGACGATCTGCGCCGGGCCGCCGCGCCCGTCAATCCCAGCCGCCGGCTGAAGGATCGCTGGGGTGTGCTGGACAGCGGGGTGCTCGCCGCCCAGATGGCTCCGCTGGTGGCCCTGCCGGTACTGGCTACCGTCGTCGCCCTGGTGGCTTCCAAGCCGTGGGACAAGCCGGTCTCGGCGAAGGCCGGCATCGCCGTCAGGCCGGCCGACATCGGCGACATCCGCCATGTGGCGCTGGCCGACCTCAAGCTGCGCCAGGCGGCCATGGAGGGCGCGCCGGTGCTGGCCCTGCTCGATCGTTTCACCACCGTCCAGGTTCTTGGCCACGAGGGTGCCGAATGGTCCCGGGTCAAGACCCCCGCCGGAGTGGAAGGCTGGGTGGCGACCAGGGCGCTGTATGCCGGATCAGGCTCGCTGTTTAAGCAGGAATGGTGCGCCGAGAACCGCGGCACACCGCCCCAGTCCGGCGAGGTGCTGGTGCGTCGCGCTACCGGCGAGCATCGCCTGCTGATTCACAACGACGGCCGCCAGGACGCGGTGGTCAAGCTGAAGACCCTGAGCGGGAACACCGTGGTGGCCTATTTCGTCCCCGCCACCTACCACGTGGGCGTGGCGGGTATTCCCGACGGCACCTATCGCATCGAGTTCGCCGCCGGGGCCAGCTATTCGCGCTCGTGCGGCATCTTCGCCACTGACATGCAGGCCGGGCTGATGCCGTTCACCCTGACCTACAAACAGGTCTCGGCCTCGCGGGCCCAGTCCCTCACGGGCATTCCGGAAATCAGCATCGTGGCCCCGCCCGGCGATCCCAAGCAGCCCCAGCCGCTGGACCTGGACCGTTTCGCGTCCGACGACTGATGGATCAGGCGGGGGACGTGCTCGCTTCCCGCGTGGCCTTCATCCTGGCGCGCGCCTCCACCAGCTCGCGGCCCATCTTGCGGATGTCGTGCAGCAGGGTCTCGACCACCAGGATGACCAGATCGGGGGTGCGATTGATCTGGGCCTTCAACGCCGCTTTGGGGATGACCATGCACACCGTGTCGTCGGCCGCCTCGGCAGAGGCCATGCGGGGATGGTCGTCGATCAAGGCCATCTCACCGAAGATGCCGTGCTGTCCGATTTCGCCCAGCGGCACCTGGGCGCCGCTCACGTCCTTGTGGATCAGCACGCGGCCGGTCTCGATCACATAGGCCTCGTCGCCGTTGTCGCCCTCGCGGAAGATGATCGTCCCGGCCTTGAAACGCTTGCGCGAGGTTTTGTCGGCGCCGCCCTTGGCTGCCTGCTGGCCCTGTTCGACGGCGCGGCGCACCATGGGCTGGGCGACGCCCGGCGGTACGATCACCAACGGCTTGGGCTTGGGCAGCGGCGGCGCTACCCGTCGGTCCTGGCCCTCGGGTACGGGGCGTTCCACCGTGCGGCGGCAGGGGCCCGCGTAAGAATCGGTGGCGACGAACGCGCGCGGGTTGACCAGGGCGTTGCGCACCCGGCGGAACAGGGAATCGGCCGAGACCGGTTTGACCAGGAATTCGGTAATGCCGGCATTCCGCGCCTCCATCACCTTTTCCATCTCGGCCATGCCCGAGATCATCAGGATGGGCACGTCGTGGCAGGGTACTTCATCGCCTGTGCGCACCAGGCGGGTGAAGCTGACTCCGTCCATGGGCTCCATGTCGTAATCGACGACGACCAAATCGACCTTGTTGGCGCGCAGCATCTCGATGCCGGCGGGGCCGTCGCCGGCCTCCAGCGTATTGCGTGCGCCGAACGAAAACAGTGCCGACTTGATGAACGAGCGCGCATAGCGGCTGTCGTCGATGATCAGCACGGTGATCGGCGAAAGATCGATATCGACGATCATGGCAGTCTCTTGGAATCGAACCTCGTCTTTCCTTCTAATCCTATTAGCGCACAGAACCAAGCCATCAGCGTGCCCTCGCTTGACGGCGATCAAGGAGGGGGGCTATGACCGTCACAACAATGCACGCCTTCGTGTGGGGGACCAGCAGACCATGATGGAAGCGCCATTCCGGCCGGGAGCCAAGCCCATGACGCCGCCGTTCTCGCCGGTTCTTCTGTTGGGGCTGGCGCTGAAGCCGTTCCGCCCTTCGGTGCTGCAGCCCGTGTTCGACGCCATGCTGCGGGTGGTGCGCAAGCGCCATCCCGATATCCTGGAGCGCATGGAGCCCTTCCAGGACAAGGTGGTTTGCATCGACCCGGTCGACCTGCCCTTCGTCCTGCTGCTTGAACCTAATGCCGCCGAACCGCGCCTGACCGTGCGCCGCACCGTGGACCCCGATGAGTCGCACGCCAACATCCGGGGCCCGCTGGAGACGCTGATCGCGCTGGCCGAAGGCAAGGTGGACGGCGACGCCCTGTTCTTCTCGCGCCAATTGGTGATCGAGGGCGACACCGAGGTTGTGGTGGCGCTCAGGAACGCCATCGACGGCGCCGGCATCGACCTGGTGGCCGACCTCACCAGCGTGCTGGGCCCCTTTGCCAATCCCGCCCGTCGCGTCGCCGACGCCACCCTGGAAGCGGTGTCGCACCTGCGCGAGAACGTGGAAACCCTGCGCCAGGCCCTGATTGCCCCTGCGGTCCAGGGCGCCGCCGCACGCGATGCCCGCCTGGCCGAGCTGGAGGCCGAGGTCAAGGCGCTGCGCAAGGCCAACCGTCGAGGACATGCCTGATATGGCCGAACTGAATTCAAACGCTCTCACTCGGCCCGAGCTGGTGTGTCCCGCCGGCACGCCCGCCGCATTGAAGAGTGCCGTCGATGCCGGCGCCGATTGCGTCTATGTCGGTTTCCGCGACGAGACCAACGCTCGCAACTTCCCCGGCCTCAACTTCAGCCGCAAGGAGCTGGAGGAGGGCATCGCCTATGCCCACGAGCGCGGTGCCAAGGTGCTGGTGGCCATCAACACCTTCCCCCGCGCCGGCCGGCCCGAACTATGGCATCAGGCAGTGGATGACGCCGCCCGTCTCAAGGCCGATTCGGTCATCCTCGCCGACATCGGCCTGATCGCCTATGCGAGCGCCAAGCATCCCGAGCTGCGCCTGCACCTGTCGGTCCAGGCCGCCGCCTCCAATGTGGAAAGCATTCGCTTCTACGCCGAGCGCTTCGGTGTACGCCGCGTCGTGCTGCCGCGCGTGCTTACCGTGCAGGAGATTGCCGCGCTCAACCCGCAGATTCGTCCCGTCGAGACCGAAGTGTTCGTGTTCGGCGGCCTCTGCGTCATGGCCGAGGGCCGGTGCGCTCTGTCGTCCTACGCCACCGGCCAGTCGCCCAACATGAACGGCGTCTGCTCGCCAGCGGCCCACGTGCGCTATGTGGACACGGCCTCGGGCGTCACCTCGCAGCTGGCCGGCTTCACCATCAACCAGTTCGGCCACGGCGAACCGGCGGGCTATCCCACCCTGTGCAAGGGCCGCTTCGTCGCCAACGGCAAGACCAGCTACCTGTTCGAGGAACCCACCTCGCTGAACACGCTGGCCATGCTGCCCGACCTGATCAAGGCCGGCGTCACCGCCTTCAAGATCGAAGGGCGCCAGCGTGGTCGCGCCTATGTGGCGGCGGTGGTGCAGGCCTTCCGCGCCGGCGTGGACGCCGTGCTGGCGGGCCGGCCGTTGCCCGACATGGATTTGGACCAGATCACCGAAGGCGGCCGGCAGACCACCGGCGCCTATGAGAGGGCTTGGCGTTGACCGACGACACCTGTTCGAAGCTGACCTTGGGCCCCGTGTTGTTCAACTGGAAGCCCGAGGCCCTGCGCGACTTCTATTTCCGCATCGCCGACGAGGCCGACGTGGACACCGTCCATGTGGGCGAGGTGGTGTGCTCGAAGCGCAGCCCGTTCTTCGCCCCCATGGTGCCCGAGGTGGTGTCGCGGCTGGCCGCCGCCGGCAAGGAAGTGGTGCTGTCCTCGCTGGCCCTGATCATGAGCGAACGCGAGCTGAGGGAGGCCCGCGAGTTGGCCGGGATGGAGGACGTGCTGGTCGAGGCCAACGACGTCTCGGTGGCCGCCATGCTGTCGCCCAGGCCCTTCGTGGTCGGCCCGCTGGTCAACGTCTACAACGAAGGCACCCTGGCCTATCTGGAATCTCTGGGCGCCATCCGCGCCTGTCTGCCCGCCGAGCTGCCGGCCGAAATCATCGCCACCCTGGTGAAGTCGGCCAAGGCCGAGATCGAGGTGCAGGCCTTCGGCCGCCTGCCGCTGGCCATTTCGGCGCGCTGCTACCACGCCCGTTCGCGCA
>DATJKV010000168.1:0-13731 GCA_035491155.1 Magnetospirillum sp.
GGGGACGCAGGCGGTGGTGCCGGGTGTGGCGCGCTATACCGTGTTGGCCGACGACGGCATGCCCGGCGCCATTGCCGGAGCGGTGTGCGGCAAGGCCGACCTTCTGGTGGTGGATCATTACCGCCTCGACGAGGGCTACGAGCGTGCCGCCCGTGCCCATGCCCGCCACGTGCTGGTGCTGGACGACCTGGCCGACCGCCGGCACGACTGCGATATCCTGCTGGACCAGACCTGCGGCCGCTCGGCCGCCGATTACCGGCCGCTGGTGCCCGCCCATTGCCGCCTGCTGACCGGCAGCCGCTTCTCGCTGTTGCGTCCCGCCTTCCGCTCTTCCCGAGCCGCCAGTCTGGCCCGGCGCCGTGAGGGTGTGTCCCGCGTGGTGGTAAGCCTGGGCGGCACCGACCCCGACAATGTGACCCCACGCATCCTCGACGCGCTGGCCGACCTTCCGCTTGCGATCGATGTGGTGATGGGCGGCGGCGCGCCGCACCTGGAGGCTGTGCGGGCGGCGGTGGCCCGGCTGCCCTCTGCCCGGCTGCATGTGAACGTGGCCGACATGGCGACGCTGTTGGCCCAGGCCGACCTCGCCATCGGCGCCGCCGGCACCAGCGCGTGGGAGCGCTGCTGCCTGGGCCTGCCTACCATCGTGGTGGTGCTGGCCGACAACCAGCGCCTGATCGCCCGCAACCTGGCCGAGGCCGGTGCCGCCCTGGTGGTGTCGCCTGAGCCGTCCGAACTGCGCGCCGCCCTGCGCCAACTCCAGGCCCCCGGCGCCTTGGCCCGCATGTCAGAGGCTGCGGCGGCCGTGTGCGATGGCGATGGGGTTGCCCGGCTGTGCGATACCATCGACGACTTGCTTGCTTCGGAGGATTGAGAGTGACCCGCGAGATCCGCATCAACGGCCGCGCCATCGGCCCCGCCCATCCTCCCTATGTGATCGCCGAGCTGTCGGCCAACCACAACGGCGAGCTCAAGCGCGCCCTGGCGCTGATGGAGGCGGCGGCCAAGGCCGGGGTCGACGCGGTGAAGCTGCAGACCCTGCGCCCCGACGCCATCACTATCGACCATGATGGTGACGATTTCATCGTGCGCGGCAGCGCCTGGGATGGCCGCCGCCTGTTCGATCTCTACCGCGAGGCCCAGACCCCGTGGGAGTGGCACGAGGCTTTGTTCGCCAAAGGCCGCGAGCTGGGCGTCACCGTGTTCAGCTCGCCCTTCGACCACAAGGCGGTGGAGTTCCTGGAAAAGCTGGATGCGCCCGCCTTCAAGATCGCCTCGTTCGAGATGGTGGACATTCCGCTGATCGAGCGCGCCGCCCGTTCCGGCGGTCCCATCATCATGTCCACCGGCATGGGTGATCTGGGCCAGATCGGCGAGGCCGTCGCGGCGGTGGGGCGTTGTCCGCTGGCGTTGCTCCATTGCGTCAGCGCCTATCCGGCGCGGCCCGAGGAAGCCAACCTGCGCACCATCCCCCACCTGGCCGACGCCTTCGATACCGTGGTCGGCCTGTCCGACCATACCCTCGGTCTGGGCGTGTCGGTGGCGGCGGTGGCGCTGGGCGCCTCGATCATCGAGAAGCATTTCACCTTGCGCCGTGCCGACGGCGGCCTGGATTCCGAGTTCTCGCTGGAGCCCGAGGAAATGGCCGACCTCACCACCCAGTGCCGTGCCGCCTGGGCGGCGTTGGGCAAGGTCAACTACGCCCTGGAAGAGGGCGAGAAGGGCAGCCTGGTGTTCCGCCGCTCGCTCTACGTGGTGGCCGACGTGTCCGCCGGCACCGTGATCACCGCGGACATGGTCCGCTCCATCCGCCCCGGCTACGGCCTCGCGCCCCGGCACCTCAAGGACGTGCTGGGCCGCAAGGCCCGCCGCGATCTCAAGCGGGGCAGCCGCTTCGATTGGGCCATGGTGGAATAGGGCTTAAGGCGATCGCGCCTGCTGGATCAACTGGCCGCAATTCTGGTCCTTGCCCAGGCCGGGTTCGAGGAACGGAATCAGCGTGGCCAGCGGGGTGAGCAGGGCGCCTAGCGCCACCGCCACCCCGCCGCGGGTGGCTTCGGCGGCCTTGTCTACGCCCACGTCAGGCTTGGCGAAGGTCCCGCCCACCAGGACGGGGGCGCGGGCCGACAGAAAGCTGGGGGTCTTGGGGTGGGCGATCAGGCGCAGACCCAGATGTTCGTCGCCCAGATTGACATTGCCCTCACCGGTGACCACGGCGCCTTCGGTGTCAAGCACCAGGGCGCGGGTGCGGGCATCGCCGTGGACGACTTCCATGTCGGCCACTAGGCAGCGCACGGCCATGGGCTTGTCCTTGCCCAGGTACAGGCCCAGCGCCTTGGCAATATCCAGTCCCGCCGCCTCCACCAGCAGGGCCGATAGCGAACCGCCCGACATCAGCAGGGTGGCACGACCATCGGCGGCGCCCAGCAGCTCGGCGGTGGAACGACCCTGACCCGCCAATTCCAACCGGCCGGCCAACGTGCCCGAGGTCTGCAGGGCGAAGCGGGTGTCGGCGAAGAAACGGTGCAGGTCCATGCGGCGGATTTCCATGTTCAGCCGCGCGCGCGAAATGTCCTGACGGCCATCCAGCTCCACCAAGCCCGAGAAGGTTCCTTGCGCGACGGTGAACGACAATGGCTCAAGCCGGGCCCGGCCGTTCTCCACCTTCAGCGCTGCCTCAAGCTTGTCGATGGGCAGGCCGGGGGCTTCCACCTGGTTGCCGGTGAAGCGCACGTCCATGTCCACCGATCGCAGCTTGTCCAAGTTCACCGGATCGTCGGGCAGCACCCGGTCCTCTCTCTTCGGTCGCTCGGAGGCGCCGATGAAGCCGGCCAAGTCGGCCAGGGCGAGGCGCTGGGAAACCAAGGTGGCGCGAATCGTGGGGCGCTCGCCGGTGATCATGGTCAGCCCGCCCGATAAATCGCTGTCGCCCACCTGGCCCTTGAAGTCCTGAAACGTCCAATCGGGGCCCTTATGGATGATGGTTCCGGTGATGGAATAGGGCCGCGTCTTCGGCACCGGAATGCCGAAGATGGGGAAGATGGCGGACATGTCCTGTCCCGACAAATCCATTGCCAGATTGACACCTTCCATCTTCATCGGCTCGTCGACGGTGCCGTCCACGCGGGCGTGGGTGGCGCCGATAGTGGCCTCGATGTGCAGCGGATACGGCTTGGCCGGGTTTCGCAGATTCAGTAGAGAGCCGCCTTGCAGGGTTAGGTGTGCGGGCTCGCCCTTGAAACTGCCCTGGCCGGACAAGGTCACCTGCTCATGCGCCGGATCGCCGCCGGTGGCGGTGGCGATATGGCTGTCGATGTCGATGCCCGAGACGGGGTCGCGGTAGGACAGCTGCCCGTCCTCTATCGCCAGGTGGTCGATCAAGGGGAAGTTGGTGCGACTTTGCGGTAGCGCCGCTTTGGCGGCGGCGGCCGACTTGGGGTTAGCTGCGAGCTGCCAATTGGCCTCGCCGTCGCCGTTCTTCTCCAGCGCGATGCGCGGGCGGGTCAGGTGCAGCTCGGGCAGTTCCGTTCGCCCAACCAGCAGGGGCAGGAGACGGATTTCGAGGTCGATGGCGTCGAAGTGGGCCATGTCGGGCTGGCTGGCCCATTTGGCGTTGGCCACCCGCACGTCCTCGGCATGGATCGAAATTACGCGGCCCAAACGCACTTTCAGCGGGCCGTGGATGGCGACGCCGCGCCCCAGGGACGAACTCGCATGCTGGCCCACGGTCCCGCGCAGCCAGTTCCAATCGAAGATGAAGGCCAGGAACACGATTGCGGCCAGCAGCACAACGGCCAACCCGCCGCCTGCCCAGGCCAGCGCCTTCATCGCCCGTGCCATGGGCGTCCTCCGGCTATTATCCCCCGTCCATATGGGAGGTCAGCCGAAGGCTACCAACGCTCGTCTTTCGAGGGGGCGTCCAGGCGGATGGGCATGGTGCGTAATTGCTCGCGCGCGATGCTGCCGTCCTCGGCGGTGGGCAGGGACTGGACGAATTCGATGCGGCGCGGCGTCTCGTGGACTGCGCGGCGGGCGGCGATGAAATCCTGCAGCTCGCGCGCCAGGGTAACGTCGCCGGAAACGCCTTGGGCCGGCACCACATAGGCCTTCATGCCGCCGTCCACCGCCACCACGCCGGCGGCCGCGACCTTGGGATGCCACGCCAGCGCCGCCTGTACTTCCTCCAGCGCCACAGGCATGCCGTCGATCATCAGCAGGCCGTCGGCCTCGGCCGGCGGGTCGGGCCATAGATAGCCGTCCAGGTCACGGCTGCCGATCTGCCCGGTCATCAGCCAGCCCGACGGCAGGCGCGAGCGCAGCGGATCGGCGGCGTTCCAATGGGTGAGGAAGGCCCCCGGCGCGCCCGGTGCCAGCGCCAGCATGCCGCGCTCGCCCGCCCGCAAGGGGCGGCCGCTGCCGTCCACCGCCTCGACGGTCACGCCGGGCGCGGCGCGGCCGGGCGAGGCGGGGCGCAGTTCCATCAGTGCCGAATTGTTGGCAGCCACCGCGCCGGTTTCCACCACGCCCCAGATCTCGTGGGCGGGCACGCCGAAGACGCGGGCCACCTGGCCGTGCTGCTCGTCGGTCAGCGGGGTGGGGCCGGTGGCCAGCGCGCGCGGAATGGGGTGAGGGGCGTTGGCAGCGGCATCGGTCAGGGTCAGCAGGCGGGCCGGCGGGGCATAGAAGACGCGCACGCCGTGACGGCCCATCAGCGCCAGTTGCTGCTCGGGATCGAGCGTGGGCGGGCCGGCGACCACCGGCACGCCATGATGCCAAGCCGGCAGCAGCGCCCACAGCAGGCCGTGGAAGCCCATCCATTCCGCCGGGGTCCACAGGATGTCGCCCGACTGGGGGAAGAAGCCCAGCGCCAGTTCCACCGGCGGCAGGTTGCCGGGCAGCGAGCGGTGGGCCAAAAGCGCGCCGGCCGGCTTGCCGCGTCCATGCTCGGGGTAGAACAGCAAGGCGGCGTCGTCGGCCGAGGTCACCATGGGGGAGAAGGAATCGGGCGCCGATTCCATGGCGGCCCACAGGGTGTCGCTGTCCAGCACGGTGGCCAGGTCGGGCGCGCCCTCGCGGGCGGCGGCAATGCGCGGCAACACCTCGGGATCGACCAGGGCGGCGACGGCGCCGGAATCGGCCAGCCGCCAGGCCATGGGCAACTCGCCCAGACTGGGGGGGATCGGCACCGCCACCGCGCCCATCTTCAGCACGGCCAGCAGCGATGCGACGGCCTCCACCGACGGTCGGAACGAGATGACGACCCGGTCGCCGGGGGCGATACCCGCCGCGGTAAGCACATTGGCCAGCCGGTTGGACAGCAGCCGAAGCACATGGAAGGTGTAGCGCTCGGCCGAGCCGTCGGGCGCCTCGACGATCAGGGCGGTGCGATGGCCGTCGGCGCCCGCCATGGTCTGGCGATCACACACATCGAAGGCGATGTTGTAACGCTCGGGAATGCGCCAGCGGAAGGTGCGGCAGGCTTCCTCGTAGCTCTTGCAGGGCTTCAGCATGCGTCAGCCATCCAGCGGCATCAGATCCTCGAACCACAGGTAGGTGTCGAGGTTGTCCAGGACCACGCCGTCGAAGCCCAGATCCATGATGCCGGCGATATACTTGCCCAACATCTCCTTCCACTTGGGGTCGTTCATGTCGGTGACGAAGCTACCCGGGTCGTCCCGGTCGGGGGCGATCAGGAAGGGCGGATTGCCCGCTTCCCAGCCCTTTTGCCAATACCAGCGCCAATCATACGCCTTGCCGACGGGCAGCACCGCCAGCATGAGCCGGGGGGCACCCAGCTCCTTGAAGTGCATCTTCGTGACGTCGTCCTTGGTCAGCGGGTCCGAGCCGCGATGGGCCACGTCGATCAGCAGCGCGTCGTGGTTGGTGCCGCTCATGGACATCACCCATTCCGCCTTGTTGCCGAAGCGATCGGCCCGCACCAGCGGCAGCCAGTTCTTGGCGGCGGTGATGGTGGTCACGGGCAGGGCGTTCTCGGCCCAAGGATGGCCCTTGGGCAGGGCGTTGAGCGCGGAATCGTGGACGGCCGCGTAGGTGAGCACGCGGTCGCGCGCGGCGCCCTTATAGGCGGCATCCACCTCTTTCTGCGAGGCGCAATCCTCGATGGACAGGACGGTGCGGCCCTGGTTGCGCAGGGCGTTGATGGCATAGACCAGGCGGCGCTGGCGCTCCTCGCGCTCGGCGGCCCGCTTAGCCTCGCCGGCCTTCCGCAGCTCCTCCTTGGGGTCGATGCTGAACGGGCCGAAAGGCTGCGGTACGGGCGGGCGTTGGATGCCTTGCGCCTTCTCCTCGACGATCTTGGCGTCCAGGTCCAGGCGATCCTTGATGGCCTTGTCCAGCGGCTTGCCCAAAGCGTCGCCGCCGCAATAGAGGCCGTCCACCACCATGCCGTCGATGACCTTGACGTAGGGGCGGAAGACGCTGCCGAGCGGCAGGCGCTTTTCGAAATTGGTGCCGTTGGGATCGCGCGCTTCCTCCCAGTCCCGCTCGCGCTCGCCCTTGACCATCAATTCGGGCGCGCCGCGCACCAGCACGACGAAGTCCTGACGGCGCTGCTTGGCGTAAGAGGCCAGTTCGATGACCACATTGCGCCACAGCTCGCGGTGGTTGGGAATCTGGCTGATGGTGGGCGGGCGCCAGTCGCGCGGCTTTTCGATGGCCGCCGCCGGGGCGGCCGCCAGTATCATCAGAACAGCCAGGGCACGCTTCATGCCGCGATCTCCCGCACCAGGTCGGCCAGCGCCAGGCAAGAGGTCAGGCCGGGGGATTCGATGCCGTACAGGGCGACCACGCCGGGCACGCCGTGATCCTTGAACCCGTGCACCAGGAAGTCCCTGGCCGGGTCGCCGGGGCCCTGAATCTTGGGGCGGATGCCGGCATAGGCGGGCTCCAGCGCGCCGTCGGGCAAGGCGGGCCAATAGTGGCGGATGGCGCCGTAGAATGAGTCTGCGCGCGCCGGATCGACTTGGTAATCCTCGCGCTCGATCCATTCCACGTCGGGGCCGAAGCGGCCTCGGCCCCCCATGTCCAGGGTGTAATGGACGCCCAGGCCGGCGGCCACGGGGACCGGGTAGACCAGGCGCTGGAACGGCACCTTGCCGGTCAGGGTGAAGTAATTGCCCTTGCACAGGTAATCGGCCGGCACGCCCGGTAGGCCCAGCGCGCGGGCCACCTTGCACGACGACAGGCCGGCGGCGATCACGACGGTGCGGGCGTGCAGGCGGGTCGGCTGCGTGCCGCCCACCTCCAGTTCCATGCCATCGTCGACAGCGCGGCCGCCAAGCACCGGCGAGCGGAAGGCCACCACGGCGCCGTGCTCCTCGGCCTCGCCCTGCAGGGCCAGCATCAGGGTGTGGGTGTCGATGATGCCCGTGGTGGGCGAGAACAGGGCGGCGGAGCAGTTCAGCGCCGGTTCCATGGCCAGCGCCTCGGACGCCGGGATGGCGCGCAAGCCCTCGACCCCGTTGGCGCGGCCGCGCTCCAGGATAGCGGACAGCGCTTTCTCTTCCTGGGCATCGGTGGCAACGATCAGCTTGCCCACCATCTTGAACGGCACGCCGTGCATGACCGCGAACTGGCGCAGCATCTTGTTGCCGGCCACGCACAGCCGGGCCTTGAGGCTTCCGGCCGGGTAGTACATGCCGGCGTGGATCACTTCGGAATTGCGCGACGAGATGCCGGTGCCGATGGCGCCTTCGGCTTCGAGCACCACCACTTCGCGGCCGGCCAGAGCCAGCGCGCGGGCGGCGGCTAGGCCGACGATTCCGGCTCCGATTACCACGCAATCGATGCGTTCGCTCAAGTCCTGGTCCTCGTCAAACCCCATCCCCTCAAGATTTGGCGGCAGCATAACACCGGGCCTGACCTTGCGGAAGTTGCCCGATGCCTGCAATCCCAAGTACATTGACCGTCATGAGCCATACCGTCGCTGCTTCCGTCTGCCCCCACGACTGCCCCTCCGCTTGCCCGCTGGACGTCGAGGTGAAGGCGGACGGCACCGTCGGCCGCCTGCATGGCGCCCCCATGCCCTATACCGAGGGCGTCATCTGCGCCAAGGTGGCGCGCTACGCCGAGCGGGTGCACCACCCCGACCGCATCCTCGAGCCGCTTAAACGCGTCGGCCCCAAGGGGGCAGGCGTTTTTCAGCCGATTTCGTGGGGCGAGGCGCTGGACACCATCGCCCAGCGCTTCCAGTCCGCTGCCGACAAGCTGGGGCCAGAGACCGTATGGCCCTATTTCTATGCCGGCACCATGGGCCTGGTGCAGCGCGGCGCCACCAACCGCCTGCGGCGCGCCATGGGCTATTCCGGCCAGATCAAGACCATCTGCGCCAGCATCGGCGGAGCCGGCTGGCAGGCCGGTGTGGGCAAGAAGTTGGGCGTCGACCCGCGCGAGATCGCTCACTCGGACCTGGTGATCTTCTGGGGCTGTAACCCGGCCGCCACCCAGGTGCAGTTGATGGGCCTGATCGCCAAGGCCAAGAAGGAGCGCGGCACCAAGCTGGTGGTGGTCGATCCCTACCGCAGTCCCAGTGCCGAGAAAGCCGACCTGCACCTGATGCTGCGCCCCGGCACCGACGCAGCCTTGGCCTGCGCGGTGATGCACGTGCTGTTCCGCGACAGTTACGCCGACCGCGCGTACATGGCCCGGTACACCTCGGATGCCGATCGGCTGGAGGCCCATGTGGCGGCGCGCGGGCCCGAATGGGCGGCGCCCATCACCGGCCTGTCGGTGCAGCAGATCGAGGATTTCTCCGCCCTCTACGGGAAGACCAAGGCCAGCTTCCTGCGCTTGGGCTACGGCATGAGCCGTTGCCATAACGGTGCGGTCAACGTGCATGCGGTCAGCTGCCTGCCCGCCATCACCGGCGCCTGGCAACACCAGGGCGGCGGCGCCTGCCAGAGCCTGTCGGGGGCTTTCCCGGTCAAGATGGACCTGGTGGAGGCGCTGGATATCCCCGAGACCGCGCGCCAACTGGACATGTGCGAGATCGGCCCGATCCTCACCGGCGACAGGGCGGCGCTCAAGGGTGGGCCGGCGGTGACCGCCATGATCGTGCAGAACTCGAATCCGGCGGCGGTGGCTCCGGAAACCGGCTTGGTGTGGCAGGGGCTGGCGCGCGAGGACTTGTTCCTGGCCGTGCACGAGCAGGTGATGACCACCACCGCGAAATTCGCCGACATCGTACTGCCCGCCACCACTTTCCTTGAACACGCCGACCTTTACACCTCGTACGGCCATACCTTCCTGCAGGCGGCCAAGCCGGTGATCCCGCCCATGGGCCAGGCCCGCTCCAACCACTGGGTGGTGGCCGAGTTGGCCCGCCGCCTGGACGCTCGCCATGCCAGTTTCGGCATGGATGCGTGGGAGATGGTCGATGCCACGCTCAAGATGTCGGACCTGCCCGGCGCCGATGAGCTGCTAGCCATGCGCTGGCTGGACTGCGCGCCGTCTTTCGAGCGAGCCCACCTCCTGGACGGCTTCGGCCACGGCGGGCGCTTCCGCTTCTCGCCGCAATGGGGCGAGCCCTCCATGCCCGATCTGCCCGATTACTGGCCGGTGGTGGAAGAGGCGACCGAGGAGACGCCGTTCCGCCTGATCACGCCGCCGTCGCGTCACTTCCTCAACACTAGCTTCAACGAGACCCTCACCTCGCGCCGTCAGGCCGGGCGACCCACGGCGCTGATCCATACCGAGGACGCCGGCCGGCTGGGCGTCGCCAGCGGGCAGACGGTGCGCCTGGGCAACCGGCGCGGATCGGTGGTGGTGCATGCCCAGCTCACCGACGGCGTCGGCAAGGGCGTCGTGGCAGTCGAGGGTATCTGGGCCAACGAGGATTTCGTCGAAGGCGTCGGCATCAACACCCTGACCGGCAGCCGCCCCGTGTTGCCGGCCGGCGGCGGCGCCTTCCACGACAGCGCCATCTGGGTGAAGGGGGAGGAGCTGGCATGAGCAGACACGCGCACGTCATCGTCGTCGGCAACGAGAAAGGCGGCACCGGCAAGTCCACAATCTCCATGCACCTGATCGTCAGCCTGCTGGCGCAAGGGTTGAGCGTGGGGTCCATCGACATCGACGCCCGTCAGGCGACGCTGACCCGCTACATCCAGAACCGCAAGACCCGCAAGGATTTCGCCGAACTGGGCCTGCAGGTGCCCGACCACGTGGCGGTGCCGCCCACCGGCGACCAGGCCGCCGATGAGGGTCGGTTGCTTGACACCATGAACACGCTGGGCGCCACCCACGACGTGGTGGTGATCGACACCCCCGGCTCGGATCATTTCCTGTCACGGCTGGGCCATTCCTTCGCCGACACCCTGATCACGCCGCTCAACGACAGCCTGGTGGATCTGGACGTGCTGGCCCGCGTCGATCCCCAGACCATGAAGATCGCCCGCCCCAGCCATTACGCCGAGATGGTGTGGGAGACCAAGAAGACCCGCGCCATGCGCGGCGAGAAGGCGGTGGTGGACTGGATCGTGCTGAGGAACCGCCTGGCCCATCTGGATGCCCGCAACAAGCAGCAGATGGAACGTCTGCTGGCCGATTTGGCCAAGCGCATCGGCTTTCGCGTCGTGCCCGGCCTGGGCGAGCGCGTCATCTATCGCTCGCTGTTCCTGGAAGGGCTGACGCTGCTGGACCTGCGCCACAAGGTGCTGGGGTTCGAGCTGAACATGAGCCACGTGGCCGCCCGCCAGGAGCTGCGCGCCCTGGTGGATGCCATCGGGGTGAACAAGCTGGTTCCCGAGCCGGCATGAACGAAAACGCCCCGCCCAGGATCCCCAGGCGGGGCGCTCGCCCCGCTCTACCTTAAGCGATAATGATGTCCGACGCGTGCAGGTGCACGCCCGTCACCGTCGCCAGCACGGTGTAGCCGGCGCTCTTGCCGTTGCCGTCGTAATACCCGTCGTAATACAGTGTCCCGGTGGAGTCCTGCACCAGGGTGGGCAGGCCGTTGTTGAACGCGGTCGTGCCGGCATTGGTGCCGTTGTGTCCAGCACGATCTTGTCGGTGCCCGGGGTGAAGTCGGTGATGGTGTCGCCCATCACCGTGCCCTTGGTCACGTTGGTGGCAACGAACGAACCGTCGTTCGGCGACAGATACTTGAACTGGTCGGCACCGGCGCCGCCGATCAGCACGTCGTTGCCGCCCTTGCCGTTGATGGTGTCGTTGCCGGTCATCTGGTTGTGCCTCGGATGCGTGACGGTATCGATCGGAGTGCTAAACGCCGCTTAAGGCGACCTGGGCAACAAAAGGGCATTGTTGGGATGCGGGCGAGGCACTATGGTCTGGCCCGCCCGCCTAAGCCCCCTGGGAGAGATGCCGTGGAAAGCCGTGAAATGTACAGCGAGATCAACGCCCTGATCGGTACCGTCGCCAAGGCGCTGGATACCAGCGAGATGGAGGTGATCACCGCCATCGAACAGGGGCGGCTGGCCATGCAGATGCTGACCGACGAGGACGGCCGCAACTACATCGCCATCGATTTCGACGACCGTAGCGTCCGCATCTACCAGGGTGCCATCTTCCGCGAAGGCGACGCCGCCCCTGCCATCGAGCCCGAGGACGACGGCTGCGGCGGCGGATGCAGCTGCGGGCACTGATGCCCCCCTCTTAAAACCGGACGCGCCTCTGCCTACCTCCTAAGGGGTAGGGAGTTCCCTTGGAGGCGTGCCATGAAGAGCACCACCGTTTCCGTGGGCGGCGTTCACGAGTTCTCGTTGCGCGACGTCACCCTTGACCATCCCTGGCGCTGGCTGTCGTCCGGCTGGCTCGACATGTGCTGCGAACCGGCCATCAGCTATGCCTGGGGCACCATGTTCACCGCCATCGGCCTGCTCCTGCTTGGCGGCCTCGAATATTGGGACGTCGGCTTCATGATCCTGCCGCTGGCCTTCGGCTTCGCCCTGGTCGGGCCGGCCGCCGCCGTCGGCCTGTACGAGGTCAGCCGGCGGCTGGAGGACGATCAGGAGATTGGCTGGAGCCACGCCCTGGGCGCCTTCCGCCGCAATTCCAGCCAGATCGCCCTGATCGGCATGTTCCTGCTGGTGGTGTTCCTGGTCTGGGTGCGCTTGGCCATGCTGGAGTTCATGCTGTTCTTCGGCTCCGAGCCCCCCTCGCTGTCCAACCTGATGGACGCGCTGTTCCTCTCTGATGTCAGCGCGGCCTTCCTGGTCGTCGGGACCTTGAGCGGCGCCGTGCTGGCCGGCTTCACCTTCGCCATGACCGCCATCGCCATCCCCATGCTGGTGGATCGGCCCGATTGCGACGCTGTCACCGCCATGCTGTGCAGCCTGGAGACGGTGCGGCTGAACCCGCGCCCCATGGCGCTGTGGGCCTTCCTTATCGCCATGTTCACCCTGATGGGGCTGGCTTTGTTTTTCGTCGGTCTGGTCGTTACCCTGCCGCTGATCGGCCATGCCTCATGGCATGCCTATCGCGATCTGGTGAAGCGCGAGTGCTGATCTTCCGGAGAGGGTGACAGGAGCATCGGGCGTGCCGACATGGCAAGGCGGAATGCCGCCATGGAGGCCTGCCCATGTCTCCCCGTTTCGCCCTGGCCGTGTTGTTCGGCCTGGCGTTGAGCCTGCCTGCCGCCGCCGATTACCGTCGCGGCGTCGAGGCTTGGGGGCGGGGCGACTTCGCCACCGCCGCCCGCTATTTCCTGCCCGACGCCCAGGCGGGCGATTCTGAATCCCAGTACATGATGGGGCGGCTTTATTCATTGGGCGACGGAGTGCCCAAGGATTTCGTTCAGGCTTGGGTGTGGTTCGACCGCGCCGCCCGGCAAGGCCACCAGCTTGCCCGCGAGGCACGCGATTCTATGAATTACGTGCTCACCGACGCCCAACTGGCCCAGGCCCGCGCGCTGGAGGCGCCGCTGCCGGTGGTTGCGGCCCGGCCGGAGCCGGCGGTCGCGCCCGTTCAGCAGGCCCAGGCCGCTGCGCCGTCACCACCCCAGGCGGCGGCGCGTCCTCAGGTGGAGCAGCGGCAGGTCGTGGTGGTGCCTCGCCAAGGCGTGGTTTCCTCGAATTCGGCCCGGCTGGTGGCGCCCGGCCCCACCGACCAAGGCCGCCTGCTGGCCTCGGGCGACCTGCCCGGCCGCGTGCGGGCGGCGCAGCAGGGCCTGCGGGCGGCCGGCTACTACACCGGTCCGGTGGACGGAGCCTTGACCGACGAAACCCGCCGGGCCATCCGCGAGTACCAGCGCGATGCGGGCCTGCCGCAGACCGGCTTGCTCAACGCCCAGTTGGAGGCTCGCCTGGGCGAGGTCCAACAGGCCCAGGCGCATTGATCCCCGATGGGAGGGTTGCCCGCATCCACCGGCACCCCAATGTGGCGGGGATGACGCTCCTTGCCCGCGATTCTCCACCCGTTCGGTTGCGCCCGGCCATTGCCCGGCCGGGATGGAATTGCTGTGCCGTCGCCATTGCCGACCGTTTGGGCGTGGTGGTGGACGGCGACGCTTACTTCCGTGCGCTCAAACATGCGCTGATGGAGGCGCGGCGCGAGATCATCATTGTCGGCTGGGAGTTCGACAGCCGCACCCGCCTGGACCGGACCGGCCCCCAGAGCCCACCCAACGAGATCGGCGCCCTGCTGGACCACCTAGTGCGCTCGCGTCCCGACCTCAGCGTGCGGGTGCTGATCTGGGATTCGGCCATGATCTATGCCTTCAACCGCGAATTCGCCGGGCTGGTGAAGATGGACTGG